>JAHQWS010000132.1 GCA_029856295.1 Promethearchaeia archaeon | reverse complement strand
TGTATTTCCAATTCCAGCAATAATGACTTTTGTGTTCTTTTCAGTTCTTTTTCTAATTGCCATCTTAACTTTCTCTACAATCAATGGAACAGATTGAGTAATGGAACGCTTCATAGTAGTGATTGCGTCCTCTAATGATTGTTTGCAAATTAGGGCATCAATTGGGATGGTTTTACCTGTAGAAGAATCTTCAATAAAGTATTTTTCGACTCCAATACCGCCGATTGCTGCTCCAACACCTATAGCTATTGAACCAGTTTTATCTCCTGAAAGTTTCAAACCAGCATCTATCATGATTATTCGTGAAATTGAATCAGTATGTTCTTCAATTAATTTCTTTATTGCTTTTCCCGGTTTTCCAACAGTTCCTCCTGGACCTTTTGCTCGAACAACATATACCATCCTATCTTCAAAATTTACTTCTTGAACTATTGTATCCTTTGAGATTTCAAGTGCTTCAACTTCACCATTATTAGACACGTCTCTTACAAACCTGCCAGCAACCATTGGACCAAGTGCGTCACCTATTGGACTCCCCTCCGCAAATGCTTTAGTTGCAAAGTAAAATGATTTCGCCATTGCCATGATTAATGCCATTTGCATAGAAATTTGTAAAAGCAAGATCATTGATTTAGATTTCTTACCAAGGATTAGATAATGTTTAATTAAACGATAAATGAAATCTACAGCCATAGATGCTTCCATTAAATTTTCTAAACTCTGTCTTTTAGAATCAATCGCATGAGGTGCTAACATCGCAACCTCTTCTCTAAATCTAAAATCTCTCACATCTATAAGATGATCTATTTTTGGAATAATTCCATAGGGATCAAGGGTAACTGGTAAAATTGCTATAAATGTCATGAAATCTTCGAGTTTGATGGCAAGATCCTTATCAGTTTCTTTCTTTTCTGCATATTTCTTAAATTCATTAAGAAGGATTTCTTTGCATTCATCATTCCACTTTTTTAGTTTCTCCAGTCCTGTTTGAATCTCTTTTGCAGCTTTCCAGCTCTGAATGCGCTGCCCATAAAACATGCTGACGAAAATAAGCAGAAAAAACATTAAGTTTAGAATTAAGGAAAGTGGGTCTGCTGTGCGTTCCGCACCAAGTTGAAATATATTATTTAACATTTTTATTTAAAAATTAAGTATTTGATTGATTATTTATCTAATTTTGATAATAATAATATTTATTTATGCTTTTCTATTATAAAGCATAGTACGTTTAATTATTGGAAAAAAAAAACTTTTCTGTTTTTCTATGATTGATGAAGAAGACGATGATGAGGAAATTTTAAAGAAAGGAATTACATTAAAAGGCGCATTAAAAAATCTTGCTGTGATTTTTTTCATTTTGCTGGGGGCTATGTTCATGTATTTCGGTTATGGTCCTGATCAATGGTCAAACTTATTCATTGGGTTTTTCCTAATATGTATTGGTACTACCATTATGCAGGTTCAAAAACATACACCAGACCCAATAAGACAAACTTTAGAAATCCTAGTGTGCGGGCTTTGTGGGCTAACCAAAGTTAGAAATTATGAACAAGGAGATTTTGTGTTTCAGAAGACTGATGCCTGCAATAAATGTAATAAACCAATGGAAATTAAACAGATTTATTCTGTAAAGTTGAAAAAGCCAACAGAATCTAAAAAGAAAGAAAGCTTAAAACCAAAACAAGATACTAAAACTTAAACATTTCAAAATTGGTTTTAAAACCTACAATCGTAAAATTTTTTAGTAATGCTTATTTTAACATATTAAAATCGTAATAATGCTTGAGTAGAAACAAATATGAATGTAGATTTCAATATTATTAGCTTCACGAACAAGCATGTATACGATTTAACTTTCTTTAATTTCTTTATTCTGCCAAGAGAGTAGTACATTAAATAATATTCTCTTGGCTGCAGATAAAATTATATTCCAGCAAATTTAATATTAAAAATTCACCTACTTAATTAGAGAATCTTTTATTTAATTTGAGATAGGGCAATTTCAAGCAATTTAGTAGCCAAAAAATTTAAATACATTAAATATTTAGAAAAAATATAACGAAAAGAATAATAAGTAGGATTTTATAATATGGATATTAAGCTTAAAAAGCAAGTTATTGAAATTTTTAAAGTTCTTAAAGAAAAGCAAGCTGACTGTAAAGCATCGGATCTCGCAAAGGAATTAAATATTGATTATATCGTTCTAATGTCATCTATTAATGATTTAATGGATGTAAATTTAGGGCGTTTTAAGGAAGATGAAATATTTCAATTATCTTTAAATGAGGAGGGCCTATCATACTTAAAAAATGGTCTTCCTGAGCGTCAATTGCTTAATATTTTATTGGAGCGAAATCTTAAAGAAATTGAAATAGAGGAATTATTAAAATCTACTAAATTGGAGAGTAGTATTTTTTATATTGGAATTTCTAATATGAAGAAAAATAGATGGATTGCCCAAAGTAAAGCAACTGGAGAGAGTAAAATTTTCCTAATAGCAGATAAATTTCCTGAAACAGAACTTGAGAAATTTTTAAAAAAATTTGAAAAAAATGATATAATTAACTATTCAGATTTATCTAAGAAAGAATTAACCCAATATAATATACTGAATAAAAGAAAGCTGATTAATAAAACAAAAAAAATACAAAGAATAATTTCTTTAACTGAAAAGGGAAAAGCAATAAAGTTGTCTGAAATTGAGGAATTAAAGCAAATAAGCAAAATCACATCGGAAATGCTAAGTTCAGGAACTTGGAAAGATTATAATCTAAAACCTTTTGATGTTACTAAACCAGGACCATTATTAAAAGCCGGAAAATTACATCCTATGGTTAATCTAATAAATGAGATTAGAGAAATATTTATTTCTTTAGGCTTTACGGAAATCAGAGGACCAATTGTCGAAAGTGCATTCTTTAATTTTGATGCATTATTTCAACCGCAAGATCACCCTGCTCGAGAAATGCATGATACTTTCTATTTAAATAATCCTAAAATAGCAAAATTGCCAGAAAAGGAAAGAGTTAAAGCTGTTAAGGAAACTCATGAAAGTGGAGGAAATTCTGGCTCTTTAGGATGGGGTTATAAATGGGATGAAAAAATTGCTAAGAAAACGCTCTTAAGAACCCACACAACAGCGACAACCATAAGAAGACTAGCGGAATATCATAGAAATAACGAGGCCCCCCCAATTAAAGTATTTTCAATTGATCGAGTATTCAGAAACGAAAAACTTGATAAGTCTCATTTAGCAGAATTTACTCAAATAGAGGGAATTGTTATTGGAGAGAGAGTAACTTTATGTGATCTAATCGGTGTAATTAAGGAGTTTTACAACAAAATCGGATTTGAAAAAGTAATCACTAGACCAGGATTTTTCCCATATACAGAGCCAAGCATGGAGATAGCAGTATATTATGATAAATTAGGAGAATGGTTAGAGATGGGAGGTTCGGGAATATTTAGACCCGAAGTTACATATCCGTGGGGAATAGAAAATCCTATTCGAGTACTCGCGTGGGGCTTAGGGCTTGAACGCTTAGCAATGCTGAAATATGAGCGTAAGGATATCCGCGATTTATACATCAATCCAATTAAATGGTTGAGGCAAGAATCATACTAGGAGGTGTAAAAAATGCCAACATTAGATCTAAAAATTGAAAGATTAGAAAGATTAGTTGGGCGTAAATTGAATATAAAAGAATTAGAATACGATTTACAGTGGATAAGTTTAGATTTAGAAGATGTGAATGAAGAAGAACAAAAGATTAAAGTGGAATATAATCCAAATAGACCTGATTTTTCAAGCCCAGAAGGAATTGCACGAGCGCTTAAAGGGTATTATGAAGTGGAATTAGGGTTACCTTCTTATACGATTTTTCCCGGGGATATTGAGATGAATGTGGATCCTAGTGTAAATAGGGTTAGACCATACATAGTCTGTGGTGTAATTCGGGATATTAATTTAGATGAGGACGAAGTTGCGACTTTAATGAACATTCAAGAACAACTACATTGGGCTGTAGGAAGGGATAGAAAGAAAGTAGCTATTGGAGTGCATGATTTAGATAAAATTGTCCCACCGTATAGATATCTTGCAGTAAAACCAGATTCAGTAAGTTTTGTTCCCTTACATGGTGATGGATATCCTATGAATTTAGAAGAAATACTTCTATTACATGAAAAAGGAATTGAATATGCTCATATATTAGAAGGTAAAGAAGTATATCCTCTCTTATTAGATAGTAATGATGAAGTTATTTCTTTTCCACCAGTTATTAATGGCATCCTAACAACAGTTACAGACGATACAAAGAACTTATTTTTAGACTTAACAGGTACAGATTATAAAGCTATTAATTTAGCATTAAATATTTTATCAACTATGCTTGCAGATACAGGCGCTAAGATCGAAAATGTTAATGTGAATTATCAAGGAAGCATGGGGCAAATCATCACACCTAATTTAGATCCTACGAAATGGGAAGTGAATATTGATTATATAAATGATTATGTTGGATTAAATTTAACAGAAACTGAAATGATAAAATGCTTTAGGAAAGTTAGAATGGATGCAAAAAAATCCAAGCAAAAAGGACATTTAGATATTTGGGTTCCTGCTTTTCGAGGCGACATAATACACCCTGTTGATTTTACGGAAGATTGTGCAATTGGATATGGATATTTCAATTTGCCGTTAACGATTAGAGAGGGATGTATTGGACAGTATCATCCAATCGAATCTTTTGCAAACAAATTAAGAACAATTATGATTGGTGCAGGATATTTAGAAGTCTTAAATTTTATGTTGACTAATTCTGAAAAAAATTTTAATTATATGAGAAAAAAATTTAAGAAATCTGAGATTATACAAATCGCAAATCCCGTATCAAAAGAATTCGACACCGCAAGAACAGCAATATTACCCAAATTAATGGAAACTCTACTTTTTAATAGATCAGAAGAAAAACCGATAAGAATTTTCGAAGTTGGTGATGTTATTCTATTAAAACCTAAAGAAGAGACTGGTGCAATAAGAGAATTACACCTTTCTGCTGTTTCATATCATGAAAATGCTGATTTCACGGAAATTAGATCTACCTTGGATTTTATTATGATGTCTCTAGGATATTTTAATGATTTTGAAATAAAACCTGGAAAAGATGAAACATATATTGATGGTAGATATGGAGAAGTTTTTGTTAAAGAAATTAAAATTGGTGAGATAGGTGAGATTCATCCAGAGGTGTTGTTAAATTTTAAATTAGAATTTCCTGCCTCTGCTTTTGAATTAAATATTCAAAAACTTATATAAATATGCAAGTTATTAATTTTTATTATCTATCTTGAGTTAATTTAAAATGAACGATATTGAAAGGAAAAAAAAAGAATTAGAGCAATTCAGGAAAGAAATCGATAAATTTGATGATGAAATAATAAATCTCCTGAATAAAAGAGCAGAGATTGTAATAGAGATTGGCAAAGTTAAAAAACTATTAAATTTAGACGTATTCCAACCACATAGAGAAAAAGAGATTATCCAAAGAATAACTAACAAATCAACTTTATTAAAACCTTATATTGTTGAAACTATATGGAAAGAAATAATGGGTGCTACTAAACATTTACAAGGTAGTGTTTCTAAAGTCGGATATTTAGGGCCTGAGGGGACATTTACCCATCAAGCGGCTTTAGATTTCTTTCCTAAAACAGGAACAAATTTTATTGGTTGTAAAACAATTTTAGAGATCTTCGAAAATATTGAAAAAGATATTTTAGATTTTGGAGTAATCCCAATTGAGAACAGCTTACAGGGCACAGTGAGAGAAACTTTAGATTTATTAATAGAAAAAAATCTAATTATCTATGGAGAATTAGAGCTTAGAGTTATTCAAAATTTAATTTCATTACATGATTCTGATTTAACAAAAATTACACATCTTTACTCCCATCCACAAGCGTTTGCCCAGGTAAGAACTTGGTTGAAAAAAAATTTACCAAATGCACAACTTATAAATATGAATTCAACTGCTAAAGCTGTTCAAAAAGTTAAGGAATTAAACGATGAGAAAAATGGAGCAATTGGAACTGAATTCGCGAGTAAGATACACGGGTTAAAAATTCTAAGTTCAAATATAGAGGACAATCCGTCAAATTTTACACGATTTCTGATTATTTCTAAAAAAGAAAATCAAATTAAAGGCGAAATACTTAAAACTTCATTAGTCTTTGTCGTAAAACATGTACCAGGTGCTTTATATAAAGCATTAAAAGTTTTTTCTGATGCTAATATTAATCTTACAAAAATAGAATCGCGTCCAAGGAGAAAAGGAAAATGGGAATATATTTTTTTGATGGATTTTGAAGGAGATAAAGACGATCCAAAAATCAAAACAGTATTTGAATTAATGAATCAAAATGTTATATGGTGTAAAATTTTAGGGTCATATCCATTTAAGTAAGTATTTGAACTAAAGCATCTGAAATTGGAAAATTTTTTACATTAATAATTATATAATTTATTTATTCTATAAAGTAAGAATAATTTCGAGAAATGACTGATGACTATAAGAATCGACGGACGAAAGTATGATGAGATAAGAAGTACAACAATAGAAAGGAATTTTCTTAAGTATCCTGAGGGATCAATATTAATTACTCAAGGAAATACTAAAGTTATTGTCACTGCCTCAGTATTAGAATATGTTCCGAAATTCCTAGAAGATAAGGGGACGGGGTGGATTACAGCAGAATATAGTATGTTACCTAGAGCCACGCAAGTAAGAAATAGCAGAGATAAAACTAGGGGAAGAACCTTTGAAATCCAACGTTTGATAGGGCGTGCGATAAGAGCAGCTTTTAAT
>JAHQWS010000131.1 GCA_029856295.1 Promethearchaeia archaeon | reverse complement strand
ACATTTATAAGTGAATATGAAAAAAATCAATCATCACTAAGCGTTCATGCAAAAACGCATCCACCAGGGGCTGTACTTATGATTTATCTGTTTTTTTTAATTTTTAGGGATCCCGGATTGATTGCTATAGCCATTTGTACAACAGCAACTCTCACTTCAGTTTATTTTCTAAATGGTATATTTAAAAGATTATTTGATGAGGAACTGTCAAATTATTTAATATTTTTATTTTTATTACTCCCTGCTATTCAAATTTATTACTTAGCAAATATTTATGCTATAATTGTTTCCCTTATTCTTGGAATATTATACTTTTATTTCCATCCAGATAAAAGGTTAGGAATAATTGGGAGCATAGTCTGTCTGTTTTTAGCAACTTTTATTTCATTTATGTCTGGATTTATTGTTTTATTTATATTTCTATTTGAATTATTATTTACTCATAACTCGCAATTGTCAACAAACAAAACAAATAAAATGTTTTCCATAATGCAATACATGAAAAACTTGCAAAAATTAATTATTATCATTATTGGCACCACAATTTTATATGGAATGCTCTTGTTCTTCTTTAAATTTAATTATATAAATTCATTTTTATTCGCGGCTGAGTCTGAAAGTGGTCCTGGATTTATGTTATTAACAAATCCCGGAAAATATGTTATAACTAGGATCGCGAATATTCTTGATATCCTAATTTTCTTTGGTCCAATAATGACTGTTTTATGTTATCGTGGCTTCAAATGTCTTAAAGAAGAATCTTCGATGAATGATAAATCAGCTTTTATCTATAACTTATCACTTTCAGCAGTGATATCAATTATAATTGTTTTCTTAACTGGAGCCTATGATCATGGTGAAACTGCTAGAGCCGCGATGTATATTTATCCTTTCTTTTTATTACCAGTCGCATTCTATTTGAAAAAAGAAGGTTTTTCCTCTATAGAGAGAAATAAATTATTAATCCTGGTTTTCGCACAGACTTTAATTATGCAATTATTTGGCTTTTACATTTGGTAAATATATAATTTTTTTATTATTTATTCAATATTCGTTTTTTATTAGTAGTAGAAAGAATTGTTTTCACTAAGAAAGATTTTAATTCCTCGTCTGTTTGGAACATTGGGAAAATCACCAGATGACGCCGAATTATGGCTTCAATAAGGTTATAGATAAATATAAAACTTTTAATAAATTGCTTTTCAGGGATGCTCCTAAACAAAGAATCTTCTTTTCTTAACTTTTTAACAGTTTCTTCTGCAAAATCATATACTGACGTTTCATAATTCTTAAATAGTTCTTTATTTGAGAGCAATGCCTGTTCGTATGCTAAAAAAGCTTTAAGATTCTCACGATATACCTGTAAGTGTCTAGAAATTAAAGATTTAAATAATTCGGGTAAATTTTTATTTTTAGCTTGTAAAAAAAATTCATTATTTATAATCTGATCTTTAATATGTTCAAAATATCCTTTAGCAATTGCGGCTTTTCCCTCTGGAAAATAACGATAAATTGTCCCAAGACTAATTGGAGCAATTTCTGCAATGTGATTTGTACTTAATTGACTATAACTTTTTTCTTTTAAGAGAGTTATAAATGTGTTATATATAATTTCTTTTTTCTCCTCTATATTTCTAACAAATTTCTTTTGATCCATATTTTTCAATAAGTGAGCATTACTCATAAACTTTATATACCATTCAAACTTATTAGTGACAATAAATGAGCTTTGCTCAATTAAATAAAAAAAATAAGAAAAAATGATTGAAATGGAAAATTTAGATAATTTTTTCAGAAGATTTGATGGTAGCTATTACTTTTTTATGGCAATCATACTAGCTGTTAGTACAGTAATTATTTCAATAATTCTCTATATACAAGTAGATCCCACGTTTACAGTTCTTACTCACTATGTTAGTCATTTAGGGTCAACACCTGTAGGAGCACAAGAAGGTAAGCTATATCCCTCTGCTGTAGTGTTTAATTTGGGATTCACGATTCTAGTAATCTTTAGAGTTTTAGTTATATTGTTCTTAGCTAGATATTTACAAATCATAGGTTCGCCCAAAAAATTAACACTAGTATGGATCATAATGTCATTTTTTTCCTCATCTGGTTCATTGATTGTGGCAATTGTTCCTTATAGTGTATCACTATCAATACATATGTTAGGTGCTCTCATACTATTCGTAGGTACTGTATTCTCTGGTATCATGTTTACAGTAGTTGAATTAAAGACTCCTAACATTCCTAGATATTTACCATTTATAATATTTTTTAATGTTATAGTGTATTTGATCTTTGCCACACTTTTAATCGGAGAATGGATGAATTTTGCACCTGATGGATCTTCGGTGATATGGGAATGGTTTGCGTTTTTATCATCCTTAATGTGGTTATTTGTACACGGAGTCTATACATATAAAAATCCAGTAATTTCTTAATTTGGCTACTTGATTAAACTCAATTTTAACTAATGTTTTTTCTTTTTTCTTTTTTCTTTGAACTTACTGTTCCTCTTTCCAATTTAATAAACTCATTATTTCTAAATCTTTTACTAATGAGAATATTATTTCTTTTTTCTTTTATATCAAGAAAGAATAAAACTGCGCATAATATTAAAACAGGAAAGGTCAACTCTCGAAGGAAATAAAGAAGTTCAATATAACTAAGGAAAAATACCACGCCTGAAATTGAAGCAAAAATAAACATTAGTATGGTAAAGATGCGAATATTAGAAAATGAATAAAAGCGGTTATTCTCTATAATCAAATCTTCTGAGAATAAAATCTTAATATCCTTTATCAAATTATCTCTTAAGATAATATTATTACATGACTTTAATTTAACAATAGAAAGTATAGAATCCTCGAGTATTATGTTTTGGCATCTTTCAAATACAATTATGCCAATATCAATATTTTTTAGTTGTATGTGTAAATCTTCGGTTCTAAATACAATATTTTGAGGAAGTACTTCATCATTATCAATGATGATAGGATTCTCTTTAGTCCCATCTCCCTTCCATTCATATTTTACTACATGTGTATCAATAGTAATCTTTGCTATTATATTTGTAGCGGCCAATTAATTTCCCTTTTCAATAAACTAGCAAGTAACTTTATTTTACAAATGGTTTAATATTATAAAAACATAAAAAACCATAATAAAATTTGGATAATTTAACAATTCACTTAGGATACATTTCTGGAAATAATGAATGATTGCATAATTTTAGGATTAGATATTGGTGGTGCTAATACTAAAGCTGCTCTGGTAAAAATTCAACATGAACAAATTTTAGACTCATTTTCATATATAGAATATTTTCCATTCTGGGAAAAAACATTAAATGAAATTCCTAAAATGTTAAAAAGGATCGTGGCAAATGTTGTAGAAAAATATGATTACAAATTAAATGAAATAGATTACTTGTCTATAACAGTTACCGCTGAGCTTTCAGATGCTTTTCAAACTAAGAAAGAAGGAATATTAACCATTTTAGCTGCACTATCAAAAGTCTTTGATAAAAAAAAAATGTTTTTTATGAGTAATAATAATGATTTTATTGGTTTTGAAAGAGCAAAATCGGAATTCTCTGCAATTGCGGCCGCTAATTGGGTCTCGACTTCTTTATTTCTAGGAAAATTTGTCCCTAACTGTATACTGATTGATGCAGGATCAAATACTATTGATATTATTCCAATATCAAATTCAGTTCCTGTTACAAATGGTAAAGATGATATCTCAAGATTAATGAATCATGAATTAATCTATACAGGAGGGCTTAGAGCAACAATTCCATCTATAACTCACTTCGTCCCTTATAAAGGAAAAAATATTAGAATTTCATTTGAAAAGTTTGCCTTAATCTCTGATGTTCATCGTATCTTAGGAAACATCACAGATGATGAATATACAAACGATACGGCAGACAGTCGTTCAAAGACACTTGAAAATTGTTATGCTCGATTAGCCAGGATAATCTGCATGGATATCAATAGTATCAAGAGGGAGGATTTAAATTTAATTGCTAAATTTATTTATGAGAAACAAATTGAAATAATTTTAGATGAAATAAAAGCATTTATAGATATACACAAAGATTATATTAATGGATTTGAAAATAAACCTTTATTTGTAATCACGGGATTATCTGCCGAATTTTTAATAAGAAAATGTTTAAAAAAATTAGGATATGATAATGTGAAAACTCTTGAAGATATTACAAATATACTGGATCATATTAGTTCCTCTGCATTTGGTGTTGCAGGTGCATTATATTTTCAATTAAATAAAAAAAAAAGTATATGAAAGGTAGAACAATTATTGCGAAGATCGGTGGTAAGATCTTTGAAAATCATGAAAATTTAGAATATACTTTAAATCAATTTAAAAAGCTTTTATATGAAAAGAAAGTCATTGATAAATTAATTATTATTCCTGGTGGGGGTTCCTATGCTAATTTTATTAGAATTCTTGATAGAAAATTAGATATTGGAGATGACCTTTCTCATTGGATGGCCATTTTTGCTATGAATTGCAATGGCGATGCAATAAGTCGAGAATACAAGGATATTAAGTGTATTAAAGATATTGAAGAACTAAAAGAAAGCAATGAATTTATTTCAATTTTTTTACCTTTTGATTTTATTTTTCAAACAGATGAATTACCACATAGTTGGTCAGTGACCTCTGATTCATTAGCAATATATATTGCCTCTATTCTTAAATTAAACCATTGTTTCTTAATTAAAGATATTGATGGAATTTTCATTAAAAACCAGATTGAACCAATCCAAGAAATATCTACAAAAGAGTATGAGAAATTAAGAAAAGATAATAAACTTGCTGAGTTCCAAACTCAATATGACAATTTAAAAAAATCATACCCAATAGATCTTTATTCACTTAAGTTAACTAATGATTTTAAAACCTCTTGTATAATTTTAAATGGAAGTTTCAATTCTAAAAGAATTATTGAGTTTTTTGATGATTCAATAAATCAAAAAGAAAAAATTTATACTAAAATTACAAATTAGACC
The DNA here is from genome assembly GCA_029856295.1 of Promethearchaeia archaeon. GTDB lineage: Archaea > Asgardarchaeota > Lokiarchaeia > Sigyniarchaeales > SOKP01 > LW40-45. The sequence continues at coordinate 1,871 of JAHQWS010000131.1, read as the reverse complement.
AAATTCTTATTTGGTTAGAAATTTATTCTTTTTTTCATTCTATCGTTAAGGCTCAATAAATAAGTATTAAAATTTTACATAATTAAATTTAAAATATATAATCAATAACTAAACTAAAAAATTTAAATAGCCAAAATTTAAGTGAATCCAAAATGGATGAAGCAGAAATGAAAAAAAATGCCCAATTTTTAATCGAAAACCTTGGCGGGAAGGAAATTCCGGGATCTCATTCACTTACCGTTAGATATAAAACACTCGTTAATTTTGCCAAGGTATTTGGAATTACAGATCCTAAATACGTAGGATCAGAGGAAGAGGGAATAGTTGCGTGCCGTGCCTTTGCAAATCATTATTTAATAAAATCACTTTATACTCTACTGCTCGGAATGAAATTGGAACAAGATGGTAAAGAACGCGATTTTATACTAAACCTTGGAAAATTATTACATGCGAGCCAAAAATATAATTGGGATGGATGTGTAGACATCAAACCAGGAGATAGACTCACGGCAAAAGGAAAATGGGGCAAAGTATGGTTAGTTGAATCAAATATGATTTTTTTTGCTCAATTAATTGTAGATGTTAAAAACCAAAATGACGAGATGGTTTGTAAGGCTACAGTTAGTGCGGCAGTAAGGCCAGGAGGTTATTAAAATGGTTAAAGTAGCAGATCTAAAAGTAGGGCAAGTTATTAAGGATGAATTTGATCAAATAGATCGTAAACTTCTGAAAAGTTACGCTAAGTGGAGTGGGGATACCAATCCTATTCATACTAACGATATAGTCGCCGAGAAAGCAGGTCTTAAGGGGATAATTGCTCATGGACTCTTTTCCTACGGTTTTCTTACTAAATTGTTCGAGGATTTCTTAGAGCATGGCAAATACGGAAAACTAATTGAGACAGATGTTACGATGCGTGGAATGGTGCGATGCGGAGATTTACTTGTTACGGAGGGAAAGATCACTAAAATTGAGGGAAAAAGAGTATATCTTGATGTAACACAAACAACCTTTACTTATGTTGACATAAAAGATAAAGATGGTAATATTGTAAAACAGTTCGAAGCAGGTGAAAGAGGTTATATTTCAGATAAAGATATTGAACGCGGATTAGTCAAGACAAAAGAAGTTGATGAGGGTACTTTAACTTATCGAGAGAGGATAGCAACACCAGGAACAGCAATTATTGAATTAAATGATTAATTTTTATATTTTTTCAACTTTTAATTTTATTTTTATTATTATTAATATTATGAAAGAGGAGTTAAAATCAATAGAACTAAAATTAAATCTAACATTTCTAGCTAAAAGATAAAAATGTAAATATTAATGATTATAGGTTTCTTCACTAATGCGTTCTAGTAAAAACAATTTATGCTCTTATTAAAATAATTACAATAATGTTTCATTAAACCCTAAATGTTTTAAAAAATTCCAGAGATATTTATAAATAGATTTGTAGTTTTTTCATTTAAATTTCACCAAAAATTTATTATACAATGGATTTATCCAAGATATTTTTTGGATTAATATTAAAAATTATTATCGTATTTTTAACATTTTTGTAAGAAAGGCTAAGATTCTTTTTTTCAATTTGAATACTAGAATTATTTTCAATTGCTTCTAATATTTTGGAAGGTTCGTGAGTTTTCCTGAATTGCAATCCTAGTAAAAAAATTAATCCTTTCTGAAGTTGTTCTGTAGATAATTGAATCCTAAAAACACAAGCAGAGTATTCATTAATCTTATAAAATTTTATTACTTTATCGATATTATTAGATGCTAAACCTAACCATTCTTTAAATCGATTATAATTATTTGTCAATAAGCTAACTTCTTTTTTTTTACATTATTCTATTCAATTATACGAA
>JAHQWS010000130.1 GCA_029856295.1 Promethearchaeia archaeon | reverse complement strand
GATGCTGGAGGAATGTATAACATGAAATTCTTACAAATGAAGAAAATAATGGATGAACCACTTCACTTTCAATTCGTCTTTGGAGTATTAGGCGGTATTCCATTTACAATCGAAAACCTAAATTATTATCTATCCCAAAAACCACCTGATGCTACTTGGTCTGTTTGTGGCGTCGCACATGCACAATTTGATGCGGGTTTGTGCGCAGCAGGTCTGGGAGGACATATTCGAGTAGGATTGGAAGATAATATTCGTAATATTAAAGGTGAATTGGCGAAAGGATCTTGGGAGCAAGTTGAATGGGCAGTTAAAGTAACAGAATTAGCGGGGAGGGAGCCAGCAACACCAGATGAGACACGTAAAATATTAAAATTGAAAGAAGGAACAATTACTCTCTAATTTTTTTTTTAATTTATTTTTCATAGCTTTCAAGTTGTTTTTATCTCATTAATTAATTAAAACAAAAAATTATTAGTCTTTTAATCTCTCCGATACTTAATTTACTTGTTAATTGTTAAATTAAAAAATAAATTTTGAGGTTAGAGATTAAAAATGTCAGAAAATTTATCGAATAAATTAGTAATTAGTGCTGCACTCGCTGGAGCTGTAACTGTTAAAGCACAAAATCCAAATGTACCCTATTCACCTGAAGAATTTGGAGAAGAGGCAAAAAAATGCTATGAGGCGGGCGCTGCAATTGTGCACATCCATGCCAGAGATCCAGAAAAAGGTAATCCAACTGCCGATTTGGATCAAATTAGAGCTGTATTAGAGGCTATTAAGCAAAAGGCTCCTGATATAATAATTAATTTAAGTTCCGCAATAAGTGCAGTAGCGACAGAAAAAGAGAGGATTGCGCCAGTCAAAACATTCCAACCCCCATTAGCATCTTTAAATACCAATTCAATGAATTTTAGTGTTGGTGATTATAAGAAAGGCAAAGTGATTATGGGTAATACAAATGTCTTTGTCAATAATTTCCGAATGGTTGAAAAATTTGCAAAAGAAATGAAAAAAGCTGGAACAAAGCCAGAGATGGAAGTTTATGATTATGGGGGTATGTACAATATGGTCTTTTTAAACAGACAAGAGGGACTTTTTGCTCAGCCACTTCATTTTCAATTAGTATGGGGGGTTCTTGGAGGAGTACCATTTTCATACCAGAATCTGGCCAGTCTTCTCAATTTAATGCCACCTGGTTCCACTTGGAGTGTGTGCGGGGTAGCTAAAGATCAATTTCGTGCTGCTATGTGTGCCGCACCTATGGGAGGGCATATAAGGGTCGGCTTAGAAGATAATATACGAACCATTAATGGGGCTTTAGCAAAAGGATCTTATGAACAAGTAGAATGGGCAGCTAGAGTAGCTCGAATTGCTGGACGAGAACCTGCTACTCCGGATGAGGCACGCAAAATATTCCACTTGAAAGAAGGTTCTGTTATCTTATAATTTTGTTCTTTTTTTTTTTTTATATATTTTACTTTTAAAGATTAGCAATCTAGTTCAAACTAGTTTGAATTGATTTATCAATCATATTAAAATAATTAAAAAAATAAAAATTAGATAATAAAAATAAAGTAATTTAATAAGTGAACCCTTCTGGTAAATCCGATTCAGGTGTACCTTCTAAAACAAACATAAGATCCATAATAGTATATGTAGGGTCTTTAGTTCGAAAGATAGGGACAACACGTTTTCCGATTTCTGGCTCTCCTACAGATAATACGCTCATCAAAATGGTAACTACCTCCTTATCAAATTCTACATTGATAAATTTTATTGGTTTTGGAAGTGTATTGAAGGCTCCCGAGCGATGAGTGATTATGAATGAATGAATTTTTGCCATTTTTTGTGCTTTCTCTGTAATATCTACAATAGTGGCTTTTCTTAAACAATCCGGACAATAGATTCTAAAAGGTTCAAATATAGAACCTTTTGCTTCACATTTGTCATTGTCACATCGAGTTGCCATAAGTTTTCCTTTTCCAAGCGATTCGAAAAATATTGCTTCTCCTCCATATGAATGTATATAGGTCATATCTCTTGGATTTGTCACTCCTGCTAATTTACCTGAATCTTTATTGAAAATTGGCTGATTTTTTTCAATTATATGAAAAACCCCTCTTGGCTTATATCGCCCATTTACTACATCAACAAAACCTTTTTCCTCATCTGTTTTTGGCATATTTTAATCCTCCTTTATTAGTTTATTTGGGTCCATTAATATTGTACAAGTTACATGGGAACCTACCCCAGCATGACTTATTGCCAAACCTCGTTTAGCGCCTTTCACTTGTAAGCTCGTCCAATCTTTCGGTTTTTCACGGCCAAATGCTTTCCATTTTTCTTCTGGTTCATGAATTTCATCCCATCGATTCCAAATATGATAACCGATTTCAGCAATCTGCATAAGTCCAGTTGCCCCCACGGCGTGCATGCATCCAATTAATCCCCCACATGGATTACTTGGTAGTTTTCCAGGTTTTTTGGTTTGTGGATTTATTACATACGCATCCCCTGTTTCAATATAATCTCTTCCTTTTCCATAGGGTCTAATTCCGATGTCCTCGTAGGTTTGAATATCACTAATCGTAAAAGCATCATGAAGCTCAACTACGTCAAGATCTTCAGTGGGGTCGACTACTCCTGACATATGATATGCATAATACGCTGCTACTCTAGCTGCTAAGAAGCCAGTAAAGCCAGGATATCTGTTTCCTCCTGGAAATTTCTTGCCCAAATCATCATATTGACCTTGTTTTTCATTAGGTAAGAGAGGTACTTTCATATCTCTTCGATCAGCTACTCTTAATGTATGACTTCCAGCAGCGATATAAATTCTAAGTGGGTTATCTGTGATTTCGTATGCGGTTTTTTCATCACATACAATTCCACATGCTGATCCGACACTCATTAAACAACAATCCAAAACACGGAGGGGATAAGCAACAATAGGGGAATTGATCACATCTTCAACAGTTATTTTCATAGGTCCATGTGCATGAGGATTCATCCTCGCATAACCACGATTTTTAACAGCTATCTCTGCCATAGTTTTTCTGAAAGATTCTTCTTCTTTTCCAAAAATTTTCCAATATCTTTGAGCCATTACAGCGTAATAACCTGTATACATATGACCTAAAGGCGTTTCCCAATCCTTATCGGCAGCAGCGGAAATAAGATGATTACCCTCATCAGTAGGTACTTCATCCATTCTTTCCCAACCAAGAGCAAGGGCGCAATCGCTATAACCCGAAGCTACTGCTTTTACTGCTTCCCACATAGCCGATCCTCCTGTAGCACCTCCAGTTTTAACACCTATATTTCCTAAAGGATCTAATCCAAGTCTATCATGGATAACCGATTCTCCCAGTAATTGATCACCAAAATGATCTGCAAAATGTCCATAATAGCACGTATGAATATATTGTTTTAATTCTGCAGGAGTCATCCCCACGAAGTCAGAAGCGGCAGTGAAAGCTTGTATACAAAGTTCTTCAGTTCTGGTCTCTGGAAAAGCGCGACCAAATTTAGACATCCCAGCTGTTACTAAATAAACAGGCCGCATCAGTTTAGGGATCCTTAATTGTTTATCACTAAATTTAATCATTTTTTTCACATTATCTCTTTTTAATTTATCATTTCTAATAAAAGCTGAAATTTTATTAATTTAACTAATACAGATATAAAAATATAAAATTTTTTTACCTTTAAACTTATATTTAACATAGAGAATAATAACGTAAATATTTAAAATTACGAGAGAAAGATTAGTATGGATATAAGACTTGCAGATTTTGAAGGTATCAAAATTCAGAAATATGTCATAGAGTTGGATTTATTAGCAAGCCCTATTCTAAATGCCAAAGAAAAAGAATTCTTGGCAGAATTTTACGATTTTTTAGAGAGAGATCTTGACAAAGATTTGAGGGCTTTAGAGGAGCTAAATTATTATGTAGAGGAACCAACTCAGGAAAAGAAAAGGGAAATTGTCATCAGAATTATGAAAAAGTTGGCTGAGAATGGCTATTATTCAACTATCCTTAATGCAGATGAGTATGAAGTTGGGAAAATAACGAGAAATGCTCTCATTGCTTATGCATTATGCGGTGGAAGATGGTCCGATTATAGCGAACGGTATATTGCCGGAAATTGGAGTATTGAGATGGGGCGTCTCGCAGGAGGGACACTTTATTGCAATCCTGTTAATTATAAGGCGACTGAGCCTCAGAAAGAAAGACTCTTAATCCCAGTAACTAAAGATGGTGCTGTAGCTGCTTCAGCCATGACAGAATTTAACGCTGGAAGTGATATCTTTAGAATGGAGCTAAATTTACAAGTAACCGATGATGTTGTAATAGCTAAAGGAAAAAAAGTTTTTATAACTAATGGAATGATTGCTGATTATATAATTTTATATGGTAGAATAAATAATGGTCCATTAGGGGCAGTGATAGTTGATACACAAAATCAGCAATTGAAAAATTTTAGATCAGCCCGGATACGTACTTATGGCATGAACGATGCCTTTGTAAGTCGTTTAATATTTGATAAAGTGGAATTACCCAGAGAAAATTTACTTCAAGGTAATGGATTAGATATAGCTTTTCATCAACTTACAGAAGAAAGATTAGTAATTGGAGCGGAAGCACTCGGTGATGCGATGAAAAAATTACTTTATTCACATACTTACGCGTTACATCGAAGGCAATTTGAAAAACGATTACATCAATATCAAGTAATAAGGTTTCCCATTTCAGCTAACATTCGCCAGTTAAATTTGTTAATAACTGCTTTAATAAATTACACTCGAGAATTAGACAAGCGTCCTGATCTTGGAGGGTCAAAATTAATGGCTGCTCAAGCTATGGGATTAAAAATTCAAACAACTGAATTGGCTTTTGAAAGTGCTGTTCATTGTTTCAGAACAATGGGAGGACGAGGCTTTATCAGACAATATTCTAATCCAATTGGATTATTAGATCCTTATTGTATGATCCATGGAGGAGGAAGTAACTACGTTCTTGAAGACTCAGAATCAAGAAGATTCTTTAAATACAAACCAACGCGTAGAGAAGTAGAGGACATTATTCCAAGAATCGATTTATAAAATTATTCCATCCCTGCAATAGTAATTAATCCTAAAATTATTGTTTTTTATTGTTTTATTTTAGTTTTATTATAAATTATCAGAGAATAGGTTATTAAATAGAACTTCTTAATTATTAGTAGCAATGGATTATTATTATAATTTTGAAAGCTTGGATATAACCCGCTTGGTAGAACAGTATAGGGGCAAAAAAATCGAAGGTATCTTCCCAAATCATGAAATTGTAAGTGTTGAAACTGGAGGATTCATGAAGATCATCTGGAAAGAAGATAATTTTCTGTGTAATCTGAATTTATTAAGAACTAAAAAAAAAATGATGCGAAATCTCAAAACGGTATATTATATTGGAGAGCATATTGAACGTCAATTAATTAGAAGGGGTGTAAAGAATCTTAATGATTTAATAGCCCATTTAAAATATAGAAATTCAGCTAGAGAAATCTTAGGTTTAATTAATAATAGGGATTACAAAAAACTCTGCTATAATAGATATATTTATGATTTGGATGTTTTATTTTGTTTTAATATTGAGGATCTTTTATTTCTAGATATTGAAACGTTAGGTTTGTATGATAGTCCTATCATTATCGTAGGATTGGGGTTTTTTAAGAATGAAAAATTTGAAATACACCAATATTTTGCAAGGGACTTAGAAGATGAAATTGCAATTTGCGATTATCTTCGAAGTGAAATACTTCCTCATTTTAAAACTTTCATCACATATAACGGTAAAAGTTTTGATATTCCTTATATTGCTAATCGCTTCCTTTATTTTTTTGATGAAAATCCTATGATTTCTGATAATGATGTGCCCTATGAAAAGAGTAATACGATGTTTCACCATGTAGATCTATACTGGAATTGTCGGCGGAAATTTAGAGGTCAGTTTACGAGTTATAAGTTAACAAAAATGGAGGAAGAGCTATTAAGTTGGAAACGAGGAAATGAACTACCAAGTAATTTAGTCGGTGTATGTTATAAAAAATATAAAAAAGATCCTGAAAGATATGTAGGTTTAATAAAAGAGATTATTGAACATAACTATTATGACTTATATTCAATGCCATTAATACTTCAAAAGATCTTAAATTGCGAATAAAGAAACGAATATGTTTAACTTATTTTTTAGTGATTGATTCGGTTGAATAATGAATAATTTGTTATTTTTTAAGTGGTCTGTATGAATAGAGACTTGGATATAATTTCACTTAATAAAAAAGCATGGAACCGTGTAGCCAAAAAGTATGAAACTGATTATCTTCCTAAAGTAAGTTCATTATTTGATTTTTTTTGCAGCCAACTCCCCACGGGAAGTTTTATTTTAGATTTGGGCTCCGGTACTGGATTACCATATGCGAAAAAGTTTATAAAAAAGGGATTTAAAGTATTAGGAATTGATATTTCTTCTCAGATGATAAAGATTGCCCAAAGAAACGTTCCAGATGCGGAGTTTATCGAAAAATCCATGACTGAATTAGACTATGAAAATAAATTTAATGGTGTTTTTTCCTCTTATACAATGCTCTTACTTGATCCCCCATTATTCAAAGACGTAAGTAAGAGAGTTGTACAATCATTGAAAAAGGAAGGTCTATTTTACTTATCATTAAATGAACCATGGGAAGAAAATATCGATGTTGATGGAGAAGTTATTATAGAAATAATGGGTGAAAAAATGTACTCTCGTGCTTACACAGAAGAAGAGATTCTTGATACATTTTCTCCTCTAGGTTTAAAATGTCTTAAAATTTATCGTAAAAAACTCAGTTCAGAGGAATTTGGAATTGAACATATGATGGCGCTAGTTTTTGAAAAAATTGTTTGAAAATCACTCTAAC
>JAHQWS010000129.1 GCA_029856295.1 Promethearchaeia archaeon | reverse complement strand
CGACAGGATTTCACAAAGCAATTGGCAGACGTTTCAGATTTAATGGCTAAAGAAAAATATCAAGATGCCCTCATTCTGATTGAAAAATTGAAAGAAATAGAAAAAAACGGGGATTTTGATTATAATTTGACTCATAAACTCTATCAGCTTGATTCAAATACTCGCTCTTTTTATAACCAAGAAGTAATTCTTAACCAGATAAATACTTTAGCTGGAAAACAAACCTCAATATCTTTTAAGAAATTACATGAATTAATAAAAGATGATTTACACGTTGATGAGAATACGCTAAAGAAGGAGATTGAGCTTCTTATCTTAAGGGATAAGATTAAGATCCAGATTGATGGTAAGGAGTTGAAATTTTAGTAAAGTATCTTTAACCTCAAATTATAAAACTAACAAGATTATAATTATAAATCTATATCTTTATCCTTTTTAATCAAATTAACATTAATTTTAAATTCTGTCAATATTGATTTTAAATAAAATTTTATATTTAGATAATAATTTTTATATTAGGATTTAAATTCTAATCAAAAATTCAAAAAAATATAAAACAACTTCCTTTAATTATTAAATAAATTCTCAAATCAAAATTGAAATATTACAAAAGTGAATAAAAGAAATGGATATTAAAATTTCAAAAGAAGAAATTAAAGAATATGAAAAATTAAAAGTTATTTCACAGTTGACTTTAGTTAAAGAAAAGATTAAACTTTTTGAAAGTAAATATGGGTGCTCATTAGACAGATTCAGAGAAGAAATCGAAAAAAAAGAAGAAGAATTTGGGAATTGGGATGATTACATAGAGTGGAAGGCTAATTATGATACTTTTTTAGATTTAGAAAAAAAAATATCTGAAATCAATAATGCAAAAAATATTAAAATCGTTTAGAGAGAGTAAAATAATTAAAAATCATACGGTTATTGATTTCAATTCTGGTCGAGACTTTTTTTATTATAAAGCCAAATTAGAACTTATAAATGATGATTTCCTTTACATTAAAGAATATACATCATCAAAAGAACATATATATTCTTATCATTGGCAAAATAATGAAGGTAAATTAATAATCAGATGGGATAATTCTCCTCACCATAAATCATTAAAAACATACTCACATCATAAGCATACCCCCGACGTAGAAGAATCTAATGAAACAAATATGTATGATGTGCTCAAATATATAGAAAGGGTAATAGTAAAATAAATGATAATGATATGAAATTATAATTGCTTCTTCTTTAACCTCAAATTATAGAACTAACAGGATTATAATTATAATCACGATTACAATCGTAAGATTGATAAGAATAGTACCTAATATCCTTGGTTTGTGACTCATTTTTTTGTGTAATTTCGCGGCTTCGATGTCTTTACCATGCCACCTTATCGTTTCCTTATTATTAATTTTTTTATCCTTTTTATACTCTTCGTCCTCGGGTTCTGCAAAAACCACTTCACTCATTTCTCATAACGCCCTTTTTAACATGAATTATTATTAGAAATTGGATGGATAAGTATTATATTATAATTTAAGGGATTTTATTTACTTTTGCATCAGTTGTTTTAAAAATCCTAGGGTTTTTATATCTAATTTTGAAATTAATATAAAACTATCGTGTTGATTAAAGTTTGATTATTGATGCCCTTACAAAAGAAATTAGTATCAAAATAGTTTATTTTGGCCCCGCGTTATCTGGAAAGACAACCTCACTTAAGGCACTCTTTAACCACTTCGGAAAAAAAAGCGAGGTCTTTTCTATAAATAGTTCAATTGGAAGGACTTTATTCTTTGACTATGGCTTGATAAATTTTCAGAACGACAACTGGAAACTTAAAATTCATGTCTATTCTACCACAGGGCAAGACTTCTATATTGTCACTAGACCAATAACACTTAAAGCATTAGATGGGCTCATATTTGTGGCGGATTCTCAGAAAAGTGCTTATGAACGGAACGTAATTTCGTGGAATGAACTAAATTCATATTTTGGGGATTCCTTAATTAAAATGCCAAAAGTTATTTCTTTAAACAAAAATGACCTTCCAAATAAATTTAGTCCTGCATTATTTTTGAAAGATATAGATTTTCATTTGCTAAGAAATATCCACACTACTAAGACGATTGCACTCAATGGAGAAGGCATTCTTGATTCTTTTGAAAAGGTGTTGAGTTTAGTGTTTAGAGAATTATATGGCAGCCAATTGATTTCTGGTCTAAATTTAGAGAATTAAATTTCTTTAGAATTTGGGTATTTTTTGTTCTCTTTTTTCTGGGGGTATATCTTAAATACTTTTAATTAGAAGTTCTGCTTAAACTAATATAATTGGCTGTTAGAAATTAATTTTAATTTTAGGGATCTATTTGAGTTTAGCCTTAACTCCTGAAGATGTATGTTATAAGGTTGCGAATAATCAATTACCTAAAATCGCCGCGATGGAGCTTTTGATATCAATACTTGAAGAAAGTGATGGCGATGAAATTAGAGCTAAATGTATTGATGCATTTTCGAAATTAGGGTTAAAAACACAAAAAATCTATAGAATCATAGAAAATTGTTTGGTTTCAGATAAAAGTGCATTAGTCAGAAGAGCAGCAACAAGGGTATTAGTTAAAGATTTTCCTAAGAAGAATAATTATCTAGTATTAAAATGGGCTGTAAATCACGAAGATTCTGTTATTGTGGTTAAGGAATTACTTGATTTATTTAACAGTATTGATGACCCTCATTTTAATCTTTTCAAGAAAGCTTTACTGAAAAAACTTGAAGATGTATATAGCATTATTGCTGATGAGATAGAATTAATACTGAATTTAGGAGTATTATGTATAGAATTTTCGAGGGATTTTCAACTAGATATATATTCCTCTTGGTTTAAAATTATGGAACTATTGAAAAGGTATCCTGATAATATAGGCTTGCTCCCAAGGCTTATGTATTTAAGATCTGGAGGTCTTAAATTAAAGCCATTATCGAAATCTACGATCTCGCTTTCAGAACTTAGGAAAATATATCTTAAGGGCAATGAAATTCATTCTCTACCAAATTTTTGGGACAGAGTAAGAGTAATTAAAGACTTATAAATTCAAATTCTTATAAATAAATCAATACCAAATTAGATCAATATCAAAATAATTTTTTGCATTGTTATAGCAAATATCTTGAACAATATTTCCGATCAATTCTAGATCGTTTGGTAATTCACCTTTATCAATTTCTTCCCCTAAAATATTGCATAAGATCCTGCGAAAGTACTCATGTCGTGGGTATGATAAAAATGATCTCGAATCAGTTACCATTCCCACAAATTTGCTCAGCATTCCCATGTCTGAAAGAGCATTGATTTGATTCGTCATTCCCAATTTGGTATCGAGAAACCACCATGCAGGGCCGAATTGGATTTTTCCAGGGATAGATCCATCTTGGAAATTTCCTATCATCGATGCAATTAATCCATTATCTTTTGGATTTAAATTAAAAAGTATAGTCTTGGGAAGCCTATCATCATTATCAAGGTTATCGAGAAATTTCGAAAGTGATCGTGCTATCTCGGATTCTCCAATAGAATCAAATCCCGAGTCAGGTCCGAGCATTCTAAATAATCTTGAGTTATTATTTCTCATAGCTCCAATATGTATCATCTGTGTCCAGTTTTTTCCATGATTCATTAATGCAAATTCAATCATCATAGCAGACTTGAATTTTACAATTTCATTGTTTTCAAGTCTATTGCCGGCTCTTATTTTCTTAAAGATCCTCGATATTTCACTCTCAGAGTAATCCTCAGCTAAAATAATCTCGAGCCCATGGTCAGATATTCTACAACCTATATCATGAAAAATATCATGTCGCTCTTTTATTGCCGAAATGTATGTATCATAATTATCAATAGTAGTATTGGTAATAGTTTCTAACTTATCAACCCATTCATTAAAAATCTTTGGAGATTCAACCGCCATACCTTTATCTGGGCGAAATGTGGGTAATACTTTTATTTCAAATTTCTCTTCCCTTAATTTTTTATGATATTCAAGATTACTTGTAGGGTCATCAGTAGTACATACTATTTTGACGTTAAACTTTCTCAATAAATTCTTTACGCTGAAATCATCAGTCTGCAGTAATTCATTACATTTATTATAAATAATTTCTGCAGAGTTTAGATTTAGCACACGATCATTAATCCCAAAATAATTTTTAAGCTCAAGATGAGTCCAATGATAACTCGGATTACGAATTGTATAAGGGACTGTTTCGGCCCAAGCATTAAATTTTTCATAATCGCTTTTATTTCCTGTAATATATTGTTCATTAATTCCATAAGCTCTCATCAAGCGCCATTTATAGTGGTCTCCATATAACCAAATTTGAGTAATATTTTCATATTTGATATCATTCGCAATTTGATCAGGGGGAAGGTGAGAATGATAATCAATAATAGGCATATTTTTAGCATAATTATGATATAGCACTTTTGCTGATTTTGAATACAAAAGAAAGTCTTCCGTTATAAAATTTTGATCCATATTGAATTCCTTTATTTTTTATTTTCTTTTTTCTATACCCAATAATTCCATATGTTTTGTTATATTATTTTTGACTAATTCATAATGAATATCTTCATATTCATTTAAAGTATTGAAAAACTCCTCTCTAATTTCGGGATCACTTAGTAATCCTCCATAAGTAATGTGAAGTAATTGCCGTGATTCATCTTTTTCTAAATATTCAATTAAGTTTTTGTCTTCTACATCATTTATCTTTTTTATTTTTGAAATATCGGCTGTTATGTGATAATACTTTAAAGCATCATCATAATATTGGAGGGCTTTTTTATGTATTTTTCGATATAAATTCGGATTACATTGTGCTACACATCTGAGTGCTTCAAGCCAACTTGTTCCAGCAGTTTTCACATGTAAGCGCAATCCTGTATATTTCCCAATAACAGGATATATTGAAAATTTATCGCTTCCAGAATGTATGGAAATTTTGTAATTTCCGTATTTTTTCGCAATTTCACAATGTATCTTAAAATTTTTCTCAAAGTCATTAACATCTCCTAAGTAGTCAATAGCTTTTTGAAATTCACCTATAAATCTCGGAGCTAAAGAGTTAATAGATATTTTTCTATGAATTAATTCATTAATTATGAATAAATGGTGTGTAGGTAAGGTTGGTGTAGTTGTTTCATCGATGCTAATTTCAAGATCATATTCATCACCACGATGCTTTTTTAAATGCATATCCACTTTTTTGGCAAAATTTAATGCTTCTAGATATAAAAGCGTACAAAATTTAGCTTCCAGTAAAGTGAAAGTTACTTTATATTCTCCAATTTGAAATAATTGATTCGTATATGTATTTATTAATCGTTTTTTTTCATATTCTTCCAATTTTTCAAATTCTTCATTAATCCTAACATCATTCCAATTGGAAACTTCTGTATTTAAAACATCGGTTAAATCTAACGTTATCATTGGCATTCCAGCCTTTAAGGCAATATTAATATCTTCAATGGTTTTTAAGTGGTCTCCATCGGCACCATAACCTCTCTCAAAACCTTCTTGAAATACCAAAAACGCTACATCTGTAGTTACTTGATTATAATTCCTTCTTGTTAAGTTTAATTCTCTGATGGATTGTTGAGCAAGTACAGGATATACCTTATATTTTATAGCAGCGCGAATATGGCCCGGCGTTGCTAAACCAAGCCTATCACCGCACCCAAAGGTAGTTTTCTTATCGCGAAGGGATATAGATAAAGTAAAAGGAAAAATCTTCTGAAGTGTTTGTGAGTTATTATAATTCATCTCAACTTCTTGAATAAATAATGTGTCAATAGGTTGAACTTCGCCTTTAAACTCAGATGTAAAACTTTTTTTAGATATTAAATACAAGGATTTCTTTTTATTTACTCTTGCAATAAAGAACAATACTTTGTTTTTTAAATGGATTTTCCTCATTCCTTTTATATTTTATGGAGATTGGACAATACAATTTCGAGATGATTATTCAATTATTAATTAGTTTAAGCTTTATTTTAAATTTCGTTATTTTCTTTCTTGTTTTAGAAGGTATCTCTCGATTTTTTTTCAAAAAAAAAGAAAATACAGGAGATTTCTTAATTTCATTTGCAATTATTCTATATCCAATGATATTCTTCCTAATATTTCATATCATTTTCAAATGGTTTAACCTACTAAATATTAGTATTTTTAATTTAATTGATAACGTTTTATTGATAATTTTTCAAGTATGGTCATTATGGTTATTATCATATAGTTTATGTGTAAAAAAAGGTTTAAAAATTGAAAGTAGTCTAATAATTTCACTGCTGCTTCATTATGGAGGTTTTACTATAATTTTGTTTTTATTGGTGTAATAACAGTGAAATCTAACTTTTCTATAATTTCAATTATCTCCTTCAATCTTATCTTTGAGGAGTATAAATTCTTAGTTTTTGTAGCAATAAAACATGAGAATTGATTCTGTTCCTTAAGTGAAAAGGGGGGTGTTACAAATTCAGGAATTAACTTTATTAGTTTATGCGTAAGATCTGTATGACTTTCCTTCATATTATCATTTTTATTAAAATAGAAATCAATACGAATGAAATAGGAATGATACAGGATATTAATTTCAAGGTCATTAATATTATTATTATTAGAATTAAATATAAGTTCTGCACAATTAAAATTAAGTATGTTTCTTAACCCAATATACGATGTGGTTAATCTAGGGTTAATCTCTATAAAATTAAATGAATTTTTATTTTCTATGAAATCAATACCAAAATATCCTTTGATATTAAGATTATTTAATTTTCTAGTAATAACCATTAATTTTTCAATAACATCATTATAGTTTTCTATGGGAGTATAACCGCCAATATACTCCGATTTTAGACTTTTGATATCAATATATTGAGAATTCACACTCAATATTATTG
>JAHQWS010000128.1 GCA_029856295.1 Promethearchaeia archaeon | reverse complement strand
ATGTGGAAAAAATAGAAAAATTGAGTAAGGAAGTAGATATAAATATGTACAAGAAACCTAAAGGAGGACCTTCGAAGGAAGGAGAAGATCTCGGTGATAAAAGAATTTGTTTTGCTTGTGGAACCATCTTACAACCAGGTACAAAAATCTGTACAGAATGTGGAACTAAGCTAAAGTAAAATAAAATGGGTTGTTTTAACTTGGTTTATTGATATTATGATTCTTTCTTGTTTTATGTCTTTCTTTCTTATTTATTTCGAATTTTTCAATAGCTTTTTCACGCCAAACAGTTTTCCAACGCTTAAAACCATTTTTTACGAGTTTCTCTCGATTATAAAAATCTCTGGCAACCCAGTTAAATAGGATGAAGTATCTTTTTGCCCCGGATTTTTTCGTTAATTTATTTGATCTAACTCCCAATTCTCGAAGATGTTCTACTAATTTTCCTTCTACGGCATCTTGTAATTTACCTTCGATAATGGCAGGTTCAAACTTAATACCATTTTCATCAAAATAAGTTCTTACTTGGTCAAAAATATCTCCACGACATAAAAGAATTTTTTCTTTATCTTTTTCAAATTTTAATTCTGTTAAACCATCCTTGACTAAATCAACAACTACTTCATAAGGCTTTTTATTATTCCAATTTTCATTTTGGAAAAGCTCTAATGGAAGTGTCTTAATTATTAGTTCTTCTGTTTCTTTTCTTAAAAAGCCAATGAAAGCATCTCCGATTAGATCACCAGTACCGCTATCGTCTATTTCGATTGTCATATTTAGTTAAAATTTAAACTGTTTTCATTTAGATAAATGAATTAATACATTTCAAGCTTATTAGAAGCTTATATTAAATTTTTTTTTTTGCCGTTATTCATTATACTTTCTAAATAGTCGATTTGTTTTTTAAAGTCACAATCTATTGCATTTTCTGGACACTTTAGGTGGCAAATGTAGCATTTATCACAATTTTTAACCCATCTAGGATAAGGGTCAAGCACGATTGCATCCCATGGGCAAATCTGGGCACATAGTCCACATTGAGTGCATTTTTCTCTAATAAGGTTAAATTCAGGAAACCATTTTTGAATTCCTTTCCATGACCACATTTTTGACGATTCATTCTCCTGAGACCAGAAATCTATTTTTTCAGAAGTTTTTGGATCTAATGTTTTATTAATCAGTGCTTTCCCAAATTTTTTTGCTTGATTTAGCTCTTGTTCATTAGGATGTCCATAAGAAGAGGGTAACCAACCATAATCTCCATTCGAGTTCTCTTGTCTAGCATATAATTGATGAACATCCCAACCAATCCATTTATCATAGCCATCAATCATTTTCAATCCAGTTCTATCTAGAATTTTCTTCATTTGATAAAGAGTACTTCCGGGATTTCCGCCACTAGTACAAAAGAGAAATCCTTTTTTACCATTTAATGATGGAAAATGTTCCAGCTCAAACAAAATATGATAAGGTGGATGAAAATAGTATACAGGAACACCTATACCGATTAAGTCATATTTTTCAAATGGGAAACCTTTAATTAATTCTAAATCAGTATGATATTTGGTAAAACGGATTAAATCGCACTTATGACCTCCTAATCGGAGTCCTTCAGCAATTTTTTCAGTTACTTTTTTAGTATTTCCGGTAACAACCTGAGAAAAGTAAAATATTACGCTATATATTAATGACTCTTTCATGCAAAACTATGAATTAATAAAGATATATAACTTTTAATTTTAAAAAATATATCATTTAATAATGAACTGCCGTGAGCGGATTTTAAAAACCCTTGATCATGATGAACCAGATAAAGTTCCTTATTGGGAACATCTAATTGAA
This sequence comes from Promethearchaeia archaeon, assembly GCA_029856295.1. GTDB lineage: Archaea > Asgardarchaeota > Lokiarchaeia > Sigyniarchaeales > SOKP01 > LW40-45. The sequence goes on along the minus strand of JAHQWS010000128.1, from coordinate 5,137 downwards.
CAACCTAAACTTGTAAAATTATTAAATTTTGAACCGATTAAAGGCAATGAATTAGAATTAGACTTGAAACTAATAAAATTACCTGATGTTAAGAAGAAAACTTTAAAAAATTATGGATATGATCCTATAGTGGTAAAACCTCTACTTAATGGTGCAAGGGATTATTTTAAACTGTATACTAAGTTAAAAGTTGATATGAGTACCTATAATATCGGGCCTTATAGTAACTTTCAATTTTTGGCTCCAGATAAAGTGATTTCCCCCTTTGGTCAAATATTTCAATTAAAACTACATAAAGATTATCTTAATATTTATTATGTTGGAGGAGATTTTAACAGAGAAAATTATGATGAGAGATTTTCTAAGATTAACCCTGAAGAACCGCTCATCTCGTCATTGTTCGGAAAAGTTATTCAAAATGTACCTGAGGATCAGATTTATATCATTCCCGGAATTTTTAGCGGTTTATTTCAATCTATTTTAGAAGGCTTTGGGATCGAAACCTTTTCAAGATTGATTGCCAAAGAAAAAGGGTTTATGAAGAGAGTTATTAATGATCGTGAAAGGCTTTTCATCGATATTATCAAACAAACTATCGATAACTTTGAAAGGATCGCATTTTTTATCGGCGATGATGTAGCATATAATAGCGGGCCCTTTGTGTCCCCTCGAATTTTTAATGAAATGTTTTTACCTTCATATAAACGAATATCCAATATAGCACATAAAAGAGGAGTGAAGTTAATATTTCATTCTGATGGCGATATAAGACCTTTACTAGATGGATTTATGGAGTGCTTCGATGCTATCCATCCTTGGCAGGCTTCAGCTCATATTGATATTACCGAAATTAAAAAGCAATATGGAGATAAAGTATGTATCATGGGAAATGTCCCAGTAGCCATGTTAATCCATGATAAACCACGTGAAATTTCTAATTATGTAAAACATTTATTAAAAGAATGCGCATCCGGAGGAGGGTATTTTATGAGTTCTGGAAATTCAATTGTACCACAGATTCCAATAAGGAATTATATGGCAATGCTACGAACTTTTTGGCGATATAGAAACTATCCTATAGAAATACCTAATCTTTAAGATAACAACAAGATCTCATCGAAAATCTAATAAGAAGGTGTTAATCATTATTTTAATATTATATCATTAATTTCATTAAACGAAGATGATTGTAGAACTTTTGGTAATTGGAAATGAAATTCTTATAGGAAAGACTCAAGATACTAATTCCAATTATATGGCAAAAAGGATAACAAAGTACGGGCATAAAATTAGAAGAATTATAGCAGTAGGAGATGAATTAGAGGAGATCTCTAATGCTTTGAGAGAAATTATTGACCGTAAGCCGGATATGATTATCATATGTGGCGGATTAGGCCCTACGTTTGATGATATGACTTTACAGGGTGTTGCCCAAGCATTAAACACAGAATTAGAGCTAAACCAACATGCCTATGATTCAATAAAGAGAAGATATGAAGCAGCATTCAAGCAAGGTATCCTTAAATTAGATGGAATGACAAAAGAAAGGGAAAAGATGGCCTACTTGCCAAAAGGTTCCACTCCCTTGCCAAATCAAAGAGGTACTGCTCCAGGTGTAAAAATTATAGAGAATGAAGTACTGATATTTTGCCTTCCAGGCGTACCTATGGAAATGAAGAGCATGTTTAAAATCATGGTTCTTCCAATTTTGAAAGAAAAGAGAGGCAAATTCATGGAAAAAAGCTTTATATTTACTGGAATAGGTGAAAGCCATATTGCACCTTATGTTACAGAAGTTGAGGAAAAATATCCTGAACTTTGGATAAAGACTCATCCAAGATTAGGAGAATATGGGGCTGAGATTGAGGTTTCCATCACTGCGTTTAATGTTGAAAATGCAGAGGAACTTGCTGATATTGCCATTGAAGAAATAAAAAAAGTTGTAATAAGTCTCAAAGGTAAAATCAAAGCAAATTAATAAAAATTAAAGATAATAACAATTCTTTAAACTTGATTTGTAATTAACATAACCATGGAATTTTATATCATTAATTTACTGTATTTTATTATTGCTATTCCAATTGTATTGATAACATTTCCTATTCTTTCAAAATTATGTAAAGATAAACGATTTTTATCTATAATTATTGTATTAAGCCTTCTATTATTTTCTGTTAGATTTACCTTGATATTTTTCCAAGATACTATTGGGGTTATGCCCTACTTAATTGAAGATGTGATATTTTATAGCTTATTGATGCTTTTTGGTGTAATTTTTTCTTGGTCTTATGTAATTAAGATAGAAAAAGTGTCCTTTATAGATATTAGTGGAAATGTCGAGAATGTTAAAAAGAGTATTATTTACGGTTTGTTGGCATACATACCTCTGTTATGTCTACTTCCTTTAATGCGGTTTTTAACTGACATTCACATTTCCTTTAATATCACCGCCGGAAAGATAATAGTAGCAACCGCATTTGCAGTTCTGGCAGGATTTTATGAAGAGATTATGTTTAGGGGAATAATTCAAAATCATTTCATGGAAATAACAGAAAACAACATAAAAAAATCGATATTTTTAACATCTATAACTTTTACGGCAACTCATATCTTTTACTTACCTTTCACAGGATTTGGAATATATTATTTTTTTGTATTTATAATGGCCCTAATATTAAGCTTTTTAAGAGCTAAATATGATTTATTGGCATGTTCCATACTTCATAGCGGAATTGTGTTTATTTTAATAGTCTTTGTATAAATGAAGTTAATTTCTATATTCTAAACATATTAGGAAGAGAATTCTGATGCCAACTCGCAGTTGGAGTTCTCAATAAGCACCCACTGAAAAGTGTTTATGCTTATATCATTGACATCATTAAATTTTAGTTACTTCAATGGATTCAACATTCTCAGAAACTCTAACGAGACCAGGTTCAGTTTTGTCAATTGTTCCAACAATCCAATTAGTAATTCCATTACTAGATAATGTATTTGAAAAATCTTCGACCATCATCGGATCAACAGACAATATCATCCCTCCCGCAGTTTCATGGCATTGGCAATCATCAAATGAATACCCTAAATCTTCAGAGAGTTTTTTCGCAAGTTTAATATAAGGAACCCTTTCGATTAATGCTGAGAAATCTGAATTTTGTAACATTTCCCTAGTGTGTCCTGCAAGTCCAAACCCCGTAACGTCAGTCATGGCATGAATGAATGAAAAATTTTCATAGGAATGTATTGTTTTAACTACGTTTTGATTTGGTGTAGTCATTACTTTAATAGCTAATCTAATTGATGCTTTTAATTCACTAATAGAATATTCATTAAGCATTTCAGGCATATTTTTTAAAACGCGGTAAGCCGCCATAACCCCTTGTATCCCAATTGGTTTTGTTAATATCAATTTATCGCCTTTCTTTACACCGCCTTTTGGAATAATATTATCCTTATGAACAAATCCAGATGCCTCTCCTCCAATTAATGGCCATTCACTATAAATCGTATGTCCCCCGACAATTTGAGAGTTAATTTTGTTTTCCATAAAATGTTTAATCCCTTTAAGAATTCCTTCAGAAATCTCATCAGGAGTTATAGTTTGAACAGCCAGAAAAACAAGCATGCCTGATATTTCTGGAACGTTCATGGCAAAAACATCATTAGTTACGTTACAAGCAGCAATCTCTCCCATGATGTCGGGTTCATCTATAATTGGAGTAAAAATGTCAAGATTTTTAACCAATACTAATTCACTATTGGGTATTGGTAATACGGCCGCATCTTCAATATCCCCGGTCAAACCTGCTCTAGTTAAAAGATTTGCTAGGCTATTAGGTCCAAGTTTACACGATCATCCATGTATCTTTACTTGTTGAGTTAATCGATATCCCTCACTCTTTTCCATTCTACACCTCAAATATTTTTATAATTTAGATTTATGAATCTTTTTAATAAATATAATTAATAAAATCAATAATTATTTAAAAATTATTTTTTTATATTTTTTTATATTAAGATTATTATTCAAAAAGAACCTACATTATTAAGATTAAGGAAGTAAGAGATTAATTTTCTTTGTTAATTTTCTCTGAATATTAAATGCGTCCTTATAATATAATTTAAGGTTAATTTCATCTGCGCTTGGATCTAATAGATTTTTTCTCACACTTTTATCAATTTTTAAAACATAATTGAATTTAAAAATATTGCCTGTTTTTAGCTCATTTAGGAAAGTTTTGATAGGAAAACTTTCTTTTTTCAAAAATCTTAGATATTTAGGAAATGTTAAAGAGATTTGTAAATCCTTGTAATTATAATTAGAGGGATTATTTAATTTAAAGTTTAAATAGATTTTATTCCCAAATGTTTTGATATTTTTAAAAAATAGGATAGCTTGATGATCTTGAATGTATTCTTCAACGACTCTCGAGAAAAGAGTATCATTTATGATTTTTGCCTTTAATTTATTTTGTTTTATAAATTTTAGAATTATATCTTTAAGATGTTCTATATCTAATCCAATATAAGAAGAAAGTAATTCAAGCTTGATAGGATTCATAATCTCCAAATAGTATTTTATTTGAGTAAGACTAAGCTTTTCTTCAAATTTTCTATTAAAGTATTTCAATTTATTGACGATTAATTCTTTGGAATCATTCCATTTATCAAGATAAGGTCGTACAAATAAATTAAATACGTTGTTATCTAATATCTCTTTTCCTATAATGCCATCAATCTGATTCTCGGTTTCACCAATGAAAGTTTGTATTTGCGTTGATTTCATATCTATTAGCCTTTTTACATTTGAAAATTCTTTTTTATTGATAAGAAAGTTCAATTTAGGTTGAAATTCTTCAAAATTATCATTAAATTTTCTTATCACTTCAATTCCATGTGATATTATAGAAACAATATGTCCTTGTAGAATTTGTACTGCTATTTCGTTATTTATTCCACCAATATTTTCTGAAATTTTAGAAGTTCTCTCAACTCCAAAATAACCATTAACTATTGTATCTTTTACAACTTTAATTTGTCTATCAAAATCATTTAAATACTTTTGAATTTCTATTTTAACAGCTATCCATTTTCTTATCAATTCCTTGAAAATTTCATCGAATTCTAAATTATGAAT
>JAHQWS010000127.1 GCA_029856295.1 Promethearchaeia archaeon | reverse complement strand
TATATATAAAAGGAAAAAGGAAAAGTTGTAAAGAATAATAAGCTGTATTACTCGATTTAATTCGCAAGAATACCGGCATACATTAATATAAGGAAAAATAACTCTATCTATCAAGCCATCTTCACGAATCGTGATTAATAAAGAAAAATAAGTTAAAAATTTAATTTGTACATAAATTTGTATTAGATGGTTAACGTAATGGGGGAAGACCGTTTAAAAACATTCGGAGAAATAAAAGTTTCTGAAATTATGGTCTATAACCCACTCTATACAACCCCCGACGAAAAGATTTCAAAGACAGAATTATTAATGTTAAGAAAAAATGTCAATGGGCTTCCTGTCGTCGATGAAAAAAAGAAAGTTATCGGGATTATTACACAAAGAGATATAAGATTGGCTAGATTTGCGATAAGTTTAGAATCATCAAAGACTACAGTTAAAAACTTAATGACACCTGAACCATACATTGTGAAGGAAAATGACACGATAAAGAAAGCTTTAGAAATTATGTTCGAAAATGATATCGAACGATTACCTGTAGTTAAAGATAAAAGTAATGAATTAATTGGGTTAGTTTTAGAAAAAATGATTTTAAAAAAGCTACTAGAACATTTAAAGTGAGTATAATATTTAAAGCAAAAATTAAAAATTTAAATTAAAAATTTATTATTTAATAAAGAAAAATAGAAAAAATAAATTTAATTAAGAAAAACCATATTATTTTTGTTACTTATCTATAAAAATAAAAAAGAAAAAGTTGATGATGTATGCCGTTACCTCTTCCAGGAACACCAATTATCATTGATATCGGTAGTGCTTATATAAAAATTGGGTTTGCTGGTGAACCAAGCCCTCGTTTTATCTTTCCATGTATTACTGGTACTGAAAAATATCAATCGGTTATGGTTGATGTAGGCGCTAAGGCAGTTTATGTTGGCGACGATGCTATGAAGATGCGCGGTGTTCTTAAAGTTAATTATCCAATACAAAGAGGGGTGATTATGGATTGGGATAATTACTATGAAATCTTAAATCATATTTTCTATACATTATTAAGAATTGAAAATTTATCGTACTATCCTGTTATATATGTTGAGCATCCCTTTGTTCCAAGAGAGACAAAAGAATATATAGCGAGAGTATTATTTGAAACACATCGGGTTAAGTCTCTAATAATGATGCAATCTCCTCTACTTTCAAGTTTTTCCGTTGGGCTTACTACTGGTTTAGTAATTGAAAGTGGTGACGGTGTTACATGGATTGTTCCTATAATAAATGGTCTCATTCATCATGCAGCTGTCCAAAAATTAAATTTGGCAGGGATCGACGTCAATCATAATCTAAAATCGCTCTTAATGAGGGAGGGAATTAATATAGAATCCTCTGCAGGTTCTGAAATAATAAAAGAAATTAAAGAAAAAAATTGTTATTTTGTTTTGGATCCGGCAAATCCGCCTAAAGCAACTGATAATTATACATTTCCTATGCCTGACGGTTCAGTTAAAGAAATTCCTAATCATATTTTCTATGAAGCTCCAGAAGTTATGTTTCAGCCATCTATGCTTGGGTACAATATGATGAGCATTCCACAATCAGTTATTTACTGTTTACAAATGTTAAGCAAGGAACATTGGTACGAGTTATTAAATCATATTGTTATTTCAGGTGGGAATTTGTCATATAGTGGATTTGATGAAAGATTAAAGCAAGAATTAAATACTTTATTACCTCAATTAGGCTCTATTCCTAGACCAAGCAAAAAAAAGCTAGAAGAGGAATCTGAATCACTTAAGGTTTTAGAGGGAATAATGAAATCAGTAGATACATGTCCACATTGCGGGGCATTAGTAAATTTAGCTGATGGCAAAACAAATTGTCCTGAATGTGGTGCTGAAATGAGTTTGCCTCAAATACCTATAGATTTAGGTGGGCAAATAGAAAAGAAAGAAAAAAAGCAATCTGAAAATATATGTCCGCATTGCATGAAAAAAATAATGGATGAAACCTCCGTATTTTGTCCATTTTGTGGAAAAAATATTCTTTCTCACTCCCCAAAAAATATGGATAAGTTAATTGATAAAACTTCAGTTGCGAAGGAATTTATGGATCTTGATACCTCAAACGAACTTATTAAATTTTATGTTCCAGATAATCTTCAATACGCCATTTTCAATGGTGCATCCATTCTCGGCAGCTTACCATCCTTTCAAAGTTTATTTGTCACCTATGAAGAATTTCAGGTCAATCCTGATTTATTATATAAAGATATTAGCGAAATCTTTAATATATGAGATCTCAAATTGGTGATTTATCTCAAATCTTAATTTATCAATTAAAAATCAAAAATTTCTGCCTCGAAATTTTAATACTATCGATAATTTTTAATTTCAAGTTAAATTTAAAAAAATAAATATAATTAGCTCTAGGATAATTTTAATGAAAACTTCGAAAATTCGAATGTTAATAATTTTCACCTTAGTTTTTATTATCACATTTTCAATTATCCCTTCGGTATTAGCTAAACCACGGAAAACTTATATAACTGATTTTCTCTATGAGTGTGAAATTGAAGATGAGGGATTTTCAAATTCAGTGGAAAATAATGATGATGTATCAGAAGAGGCGACTGCTTATGCCCTTGAGATTTTAGACGAATTTGATTTATTACAAAAAAAAGATCTTTTTGGAACTGTTGAGCACGAAGTAAATACAACTGACCTTCCAGAAGATTTGGAAGACAGCGCCAAATCCAAGGCTGGTAGTGGAGATCCTGATATTTATAAACTTTATTTTCTCTTAAAATCTTTAGAACTTTTAGAAGATACTAACAAAGATTATGAAGTTAGTTCATCATTAAAGAGTAAAATTAACGCTTTTGTAGATTCTCTTTTACAGAATGGCGGTGGCTATGCTGCTTCAAAAACATCCACTTCCGCTACTATGGCGTCCACATATTTTGCATTAAAAATATATGATTTACTCGACGAGGATTATGCTAGTAAATCAATTACAAAAACTTGGATTACATCGTGTCAAAATAGTGATGGGGGATATGGGGGTAGTATTGACTCATCCTCAACCATTCTTAATACCTATTATGCTATATTAAGTATGGATGAGATTGATGATGTTGATGAACTTTCTGGTAAAGATTCTACAATCGATTATCTTCAATCCTTTTTCGAAGATAACGAAAATGACGCGGATAACTATGGGGGATATTATCCCGATGATGATGCTGAAAATACAATGATTAGTAGCACGTTTTACTGCATAATGGGGATTTCTCTAATCGATGATGGCGAATTACAAGATGAAGAAGAGACTTTAAAGTGGATTTTAAATCGTCAAAACTTCAAAGATGGGGGATTTAAAGATATTGACGATGGGTCTGAACAGAAATATTCCTCAGTGGTAAATTCATATTATGCACTTGAAATAATAAACCTACTTGATGCTGATTCAGTATCCTTGAATGAAGAAATCTTTATGGTGGAATTTAATTATTGGATTTTGGTCGGACTATTAGTTGCTATAGGTGTAGTTGCCGTAGCGATTATTATTATTCGGAGAAAAAGAAGGATATAAATTTTCTATAATTTATTTAAATATTGCGCGAATTTTCGAATCGTCTTATCGATATATTAAAAATTTAAAAGATTAAAAATGTTCAGCAGAGATAAAATTCTTGATGGAAAGAAATTGGCTGATAATTTAAACTTAGAATTAAAATCAAAAATTAATGATTTAGTAAATAAACTACAAACTAGACCGAAATTAGCTACCATTTTAGTTGGTGAAGATCCAGCATCGAAGATTTATGTAAATATAAAACATAAAACATCAGCACACGTTGGAATAGAATCCATAATGGTTAATTTAGCTGAAAATATTTCTAAAAATGAATTAATTAAAAAGATAGAAAATTTAAATAATGATGATTCTATCAATGGAATTTTATTACAATTACCGCTACCTCAACATTTAAGAGAATATACCCTTGAGTTTTTAGAATATATATCACCAATAAAGGATGTTGATGGGTCTCATCCTTGTAATAGAGGTAAGCTTTTTGATTATGACGAAAGCATGGCGGCATGTACTCCTAAAGGAATTATTGCGTTATTAGAACATAATAAAGTAGAGATTAAAGGAAAAAACGTCACTATTATTAATCGTTCTAACTTAGTTGGAAAGCCATTAATATTTATGCTATTAAAGAGGAATGCAACAGTCTCAATATGTCATACGTCAACAAGAGATATAAACAGTTATATAAAAAACGCAGACATATTAATAGTTGCTGTCGGGCGCCCTAATTTTATAACAAAAGAAAAAATAAAAGATGGTGTAGTTATCATTGATGTTGGAATAAATAGAGTTGAAGGTAAATTATGTGGTGATGTTGATTTTGATGGAGTCATAAATAAGTGCAGTAAAATAACTCCAGTGCCCGGGGGTGTTGGTCCAATGACAGTCAGTTTTTTATTGAGGAACACGTACCAAGCATATCTGCGACACTTCAGCGATTGAATTAATCTTGCCATTTGTATATAATTTGCTCTCATTTTATCTTACATTCGTGAATTCACTACTTTTCAAGCTCAAAAAAAACTATAAAAAATAAAAAAAAATATTACATATAAGAAACAAATGAATATAGATTGATTAAAAAAAAAAACAAAAATTAAATAATCAATTTATTTATATAAATAACAAAGAAAGAACAAAAAATATATTAATAGAGAAGCCGAAATGGCCATACTTGAGTGTGGTATTAATCTTGGGAATCGTAGTTTAATAGAAACTAAATATTATTCATCCTCAGATGTTTTAGAACCTGACTTAAGAGCAGGATTCCTTTCCGCTTTAGAGAGCTTTACGTCTGAGGTTTTTGATGATGACATTAATGTAGTTAGTTTGGCATCTCTTAAACTTGTATGTAATTGCGAAATGATAGCGCTGCCGGGCAGTGATGAAAAAAATACACAACCATTACTAGCTTATGCAATAATTGAAAAGGAAACAGATTCTGAGGTAGTCAAGAAACTTTTATATGAGATCCTTCAAAATTTCATGAATAGATACTCTATTAATGATATTTTTTCAAAAAAAGGTAAATTCTTTAAAAAGTATAATGTCAGGATAGATAATACTCTTGGAGATTTGAAATTAAAAACAGAAGATAGATTTAAGAGCCTTTTTTGAAAATCACGGAGTCAATGTGATAAGATTTGAGCTCCAATATAGGTCCTGAAGCACAAGCAGCTTATCAACGCTATTTGGATGCTTCTTCTTTAGATGAAAAAATAAAAGGATTAGAAGAATTTTTATCTTTAGTTCCTAAGCATAAGGCTACTGAAAAGATTGTAGCATTAAATAAGTCAAGACTTGCGAAATTAAGACGCCAAAAAGAGGAACATAAGCAAAGATTAAAAAGTACTGGTAAAGTAAGTCCTTTTTCAATTAAAAAAGAGGGACTTCAAATAATTTTAATTAGTGATTACCATACTCCTGGAGTTGGTAAGACTTCACTCTTAAATTTTTTAACTGGAGCGGCAAAAGAAAAAATAGGCAAATTCACGGCAATTCCAGTGATTGGAATATATAACTATCATGAAATGAGGTTTCAAATTGTAGATATGCCTTCTTTAATGGAAGGAGCATCTATAGGAGTAGGAAATGGAAAAGAAATTCTTTCTCAACTCAGATCATGTGATTTAATTTGTTTATGTATAGATTTATCTCGAAATATTGAAGATCAAATGGAATTGATGCTAACTGAACTTTCTAATTCAGATATTAGAATTAATATTCCTGCTCCTCCTATAATTATAGAAAAAACGGGTTCTAACAAGATTCAAGTCTTCTACTTGACTAAAGAGGCTAAAAATATTCCAGATTTAGTAAATTTTACAGAAAAAATTAAGGAAATTGTACATGAAAATGGGGTACGAAATGCGGTTGTGAAAATTTTTGGAGAGATTACCCTTGAACAAGTCGTAGATGCCTTAATACCTGCTATAGTTTATAAAAAAGCATTAATTTTAGCTACTAAAGGTGACCTCCCGCATACGGAAGCTAATTTTAAACTTCTGAAAACGTTCTACTCTGACAAGTTTTCAATACTTATAGGAACAAGCACCAAAAAAGGGAATTTTCCAAATGATTTTGGAGATATTATTTTGGAATTTTTAGAAAAGATAAAAATATTTACCTCTCAATCTGGTAAAGTAGCCGAAAAACCACTCTTAGTGGATGTGGGTGCCAAAGTAAAAGATATAGCGCTAAAAATTCATCGAAGTTTCTTAGAAAATTTTGAATATGCAATTATTATTAGGAAAAATGCTCGGCAAAAGCGTAAAAAAGTTGGATTAGATTATAAGATGAAAAATAATGATATTATTGAATTACATACGACCTAAAACGTAAAATAAATTTTTAAGAATAATTTTAAATTCGAGTCTTGTAAAAGTTTGATTCTCAATTAATATAATCTTCTATATTATCACTCATCTTGAGAATTTTAGAAATATTTTCAGAAATTTCCTCGAAAGCAGCCTCATCTTTATTAATAAGTATTTGAGCTAAATCTCGATATCTTTCCCATGAATTAGTATCAGTCATGTTTTTAAGTTTATTGCTAAATGAATATAAATTCAAATACACGTCTTTATAATCACCTTCATTAAGCGGTTTATTTCCTAACTGATTAACAGCTTGGTTTATTGTAATTTTAATCATTTCTAAATAATAATTCAATTTTATTTTTGAATCTCTTATTTCATCCTTTATTGCCTTGATCTCTTCTTGAAATTTTATGAAATTTTGGTCATCTTTTAATTTTTCTGAAATTTCTAGAAGATTTCCAATTAATTCTAGTTTTTTAGGAAGCACCGTTAAATTCTCTAATCTATCCATTAAAATTTCTTTTTCATGATTTAAATCATCAATTTGCTGGGCAGAAAGATCTTTTTTATGTGCCCACATTGATTT
>JAHQWS010000126.1 GCA_029856295.1 Promethearchaeia archaeon | reverse complement strand
ATCAACAATTATCAATTTAGGTGAAGTTATAACATGTCTGAAAAAAAAACACATCTAAAAGTAGGGGATGATGCCCCAGAATTTTGTTTACCAGATAAAGATAACCAAAAAGTATGTTTAAAAGATTTTAAAGGAAAAAAACACGTAATATTGTATTTTTATCCTATGGATAATACTCCGGGATGCACTACAGAAGCAATAGGTTTCACCAATATATTACCTGAATTTCAGAAGTTAGACGCGACCGTTATAGGTATAAGTCCGGATAGTCCTAAATCTCACGCTAGATTTGCTGAGAAGAAAAATTTAAAGGTTACCTTACTAAGCGACCAAGAGAAAAAAGTTTTGAATCAATACGGGGTATGGGGGAAATTTACAATTAAGGAAAAAGAATTTATCGGAGTTATTCGTAGTACTTTTCTTATTAATCCTGAGGGAAAAATCGTAAATATTTGGCCAAAAGTAAATGTTAAAGGACATGCTGAAGATGTTAAGAAAGTATTAACTGAAATGCTAGCAAATGTTATATCTTTTTTTTCCATTTTTATAATAATGATAAAGTAGATAACGTTCGAGGATCGAATGATATTAAAATATGAATTTAAAAATTAGGTTTTATAATTTATTAACAATTTGATTCTACTCTTTTTGGCTTTAATCAAGTTTTAACGGTTTTTAATAGAATATAAGCCGTAGATTGATATTTTGTAATATTATCTTATAAATAATAGAAATTATTTATTGAAATCTTATAAAATAATTCATTAATATATAGAAAAGTTTTGGTCTGATAATATGAATGTGAATGAAGCAATTAAAATAAGGAGGGCTTATAGATCTCTTGAGTCTATTGAAATTAGCGATACTCTTATTATGGATTTGGCTGAGAAAGCTCAGATAGCACCATCATGCATGAATAAACAGCCTTGGAACTATATATTTGTTAAAGATAAGGAACAATTGGAGAAATTATTCACCACTCTTTCTACTGGAAACAAATGGGTGGAAAGGGCATCTCTTATCATTGCAGTATTTAGCCAACCAGAGAATGATTGTATTATTGGTGAACGCCTTTATTATTTATTTGATACAGGAATGGCTACAGCATTTATAATTCTAAGAGCTACGGAATTAGGTCTGGTAGCCCATCCGATTGCTGGTTTCAATGAAGAAAGAGCGAAACAAATTCTTAAAATTCCAGGTGAGATGAGATTAATAACGCTTGTCATTATTGGGAAACATTCCAATGAAATAAATCCTGTTTTCTCTGAAGCAATGAAATTAGGAGAAAAACAGAGACCTCCAAGAAAAGCATTAAGTGAATTTGTTTATATTGATGAATATTCTGATACTACTAAAAATAATGAGGTGCCTTAAATGGAAAAAACTACAAATAAATTAGCATTTGAAAAAAGCCCCTATTTATTACAACATGCTGAAAATCCTGTTAATTGGTATCCCTGGGGGAAAGAGGCCTTCAAAAAGGCTCAGGAAGAGAATAAGCCAATCTTTTTATCAATTGGCTATTCTACTTGCCACTGGTGTCATGTAATGGCACATGAATCTTTTGAGGATCCCGAAGTTGCTAAACTTATGAATGAAGTTTTTATTTCAATTAAAGTTGACAAAGAGGAGCGTCCGGACATAGATAAGATATATATGACCGTCTGCCAATTAATGACAAATTCTGGTGGCTGGCCGCTTACTATTATTATGACCCCTGATAAAAAACCGTTTTTTGCAGGAACATATTTTCCTAAAGTAACTAGATTTGGTAGGATCGGTTTAATAGATCTGATTAATAGAGTTAAAGAGCTTTGGAGTAATGATAAAGATGAAATTTATAAAACCAGTAACCAAATTACAAATGCTCTATTAAATATAAGTGTTGATAATCCAGGACTAAAACTCGATGAAAAAACTCTCAACTCTGCTTTTAATGTTCTTAAATCTCGTTTTGATGAGCGAAATGGAGGATTTGGAGGTGCTCCAAAATTTCCCACCCCTCATAATCTTCTTTTCTTACTACGATTTTGGAAGCGTACCGGAAATGGAGATGCACTTAGCATGGTTGAAAAAACTCTTCAGGCTATGAGGAATGGTGGAGTATATGATCATATAGGTTTTGGATTTCATCGTTATTCAACTGATGCCGAATGGTTGGTACCACATTTTGAGAAAATGTTATATGACAATGCATTATTGGCCCTCGCTTATTTAGAGCTTTATCAGGCTACTAAAAATCCTGATTATAGTAAAACTGCTATTGAAATCTTTACATATATTTTAAGAGATATGACTTCTCCAGAAGGTGGATTTTACTCAGCTGAAGATGCTGACAGCGAGGGAGAAGAAGGTAAATTTTATGTATGGACCACGGAAGAAATTGAAAATATTCTTGATAAAGACGAAGCGGATTTAATAAAAAAAGTGTTTAATATTGAGGAAACAGGGAATTTTTTAGAAGAAGCTACTAAAAGAAAGTTGGGTTCCAATATTTTACATCTTAAAGACTCCTTAAGTAGTTTGGCAAAAGAGTTCAACTTTACAGAACAGGAACTTAGAGTTAAAATAGAAGAAATACGAGAAAAACTTTTTAACATTCGCGTAAAAAGAATTTATCCTCATAAGGATGATAAAATTTTAACGGACTGGAATGGATTAATGATTGCCGCATTAGCGAGGGGAGCTCAAATATTATGTGATCCGCTATATTTAAAAGCAGCTGAACAAGCAGTTAAATTTATTCTTAATGACTTACGTAAATCTGATGGTCGTTTATTACATAGATATCGTGATGGCAACAATGAAATTGATGCCTACTTAGATGACTACGCGTTTTTTATCTGGGGGTTACTTGAACTCTATGAAACCACCTTTGATAATTCTTATCTAAAAACTGCTATAGAATTAAATAAAGCTCAAATTGAGCATTTTTGGGATGATAAAATTGGGGGGTTCTTTTTTACTGCCGATGATGGAGAAGAACTTTTAATAAGACAAAAAGATATTTATGATGGAGCTATACCCTCGGGGAATTCTGTTTCTATGCTAAATTTACTTAAGTTAGCTCAATTAACGTGGGATCATGATTTAGAACAGAAAGCAGATTATTTAAATAGAGTTTTTGCTGAAAGTGTAAAAAATAATACAGCAGCTTATAGTTATTTAATGGTTGCGATAGATTTTGCCATAGGCCCTACATATACTTTAGTGATTGCTGGAGATACAAATGGCGAAGATACTAAAGAGATGCTAAACGCAATCAGAGAGGAATATATCCCAAATAAGTCCTTACTTTTTCTCCCTACCGAAATGGCATCCCCAGAAATAGTTAATATAGCCGAGTTTGCTAAATACTACGAGAAAGTCGATGGTAAAGCTGCGGCTTATATTTGTATTAATCAAACCTGTAAACCGGCGACAAATCAGATAAGTAAAATGCTAGAACTGTTGGAATCAAAATGGAGTTTAAAATGAATTTTATAAAACTAAAAATCATATTAAAGAGATCAGAGAAAGTTGGACGATTTTGAACAGAAGATTGCTGCAAATTTGAAAAATATGATAAGAGGATTTAAAAAAGCTATGTCTGTAAAAACCATAGATTTTCCAGATAAATTAGAATGGATCAATACTTCTGAACCATTAACACTTGGAAAATTAAAAGGACATGTTATTCTGCTCGATTTTTGGACATACTGCTGTATTAATTGTATACATGTGCTAAATGATTTAAAGGATCTGGAAGAAAAGTATAAAAATGAGCCTGTAATCGTTATTGGTGTGCATTCGGCTAAATTTAATAATGAGAAAGACAAAGATAACATTCGTTCGGCCGTATCCCGGTATGAAATTAAACATCCGGTATTGATTGATAATGATTTGGTATTATGGCGTGGATATAAAATCAATGCATGGCCTTCCTTTATAGTAATCGGTACAGATGGAAATGTTATGGGAAGGGCTGCCGGTGAAGGTCGAAGAGACATGTTAGATAGTCTTATTAGTAGAGCTTTAGAAAAAGGGAAAATCGATGGAACATTGGCAAAAAAAAAATATGAAATTCATCCAGATATATATATTGAGTCCTATCTTAAATTTCCGGGAAAAATAACAATAAACCCCCAAGAAAATCATCTATTTATAAGTGATTCTAACCATCATAGAATTTTAAAAGTCCAACTAGAAGAGGGTAATAATGGGAAAATCCTGAATATTATCGGAAACGGGCAAAAAGGATTTAAAGACGGTAATTTTGAAGAGGCTCAATTTCATTTACCTCAGGGAATTGCCTATCAAGATAATAAATTATATGTAGCCGATACCGAAAATCACGCAATAAGATCAATCGATTTTACTACAAGAAAAGTTAAAACTATTGCTGGTACCGGAACACAAGGTTTTGTACGGAAGTATTATGGAGATCCCTTAACTATTTCACTTAGTTCTCCTTGGGATTTAGCAATTGATGAGGAGTATATTTATATTGCCATGGCGGGTACTCATCAAATATGGAGGTTAAATCTCAAGAAAAAAACTATTCAAGATTTTGCGGGGAGTGGAAGGGAAGATATCATTGATGGAGAACTTCATGATGCTGCGTTAGCCCAACCAAGTGGCTTAGCATTAGACAAAGAGACTCAAAAGCTCTTCTTTGCAGATAGCGAAGTATCGGGATTAAGATTTATAGATCTAAAAAATAAACGAGTTAACACATTAATCGGAAAAGGTCTATTTACTTTCGGAATGAAGAGTGGTTCATTTAATCTAGCATTATTACAGCATCCACTTGGCGTTGATGTACAGAACGATAAAATATACCTTGCTGATACTTACAACCACGCAGTTAGAATTGCCAATTTGGAGACCCAACAATTAACTAATCTTATTTTTAGGCCAAGAAAAGGGATTTGTAAGATAGGTGATAAGAACTGCGATGTGTTACCGTTATATGAACCTAATGATGTTCTGCAGTTCAATAAGAAGTTATATATTGCCGATACTAATAATCATTTAATTAGAGTTTTTGATTTTAAAAGTGAGCAATTAAATGATATTTATTTATATTAAAAACAATAAAAGGATAATAAATTATATTTTAGATTTAAGTAGAGAATTTCTCTAATCTTTTATTTACCAGATCTTTCAATTCTTCAAGTGATTTGATTTCATCCATTTCATCTTGAGATATAAATAGTTTCATGCTTGAGCCATTTTTAAGATAAGTCGAAGGATACTTGGCATCTTTTACATCATATTCCTTTTCAAATTCATCTTTATGTAAAAATTCGACTGGAATATCCAAATTATTAACATAACTTTTCCAGTCCTTCTTCATAGAGAATCCACCACCAAATGTCTGAAAACATAAATTACATTGATATGTTTCAGGACTGCGCTTTTTATGAAAATAATCTTTGACCGCATTAATCAGTCCAGAGTCAGCATTATAGATAAACACTAATTTTTTATTATCATTCATAATATATATTCACCATAAACTAATGATTTATTGGATATTATTAATAGTTATAAGTAATTTTGCGAATTTTAACTCTTTCTTTATTTAAAATAAAATATATAGAACCTTTTTGAGAAATTGATAATAGTCTAACAGATTTTTTTTATATATTATTTATTCTGGAAATTTATCAAATATTTAGTAATAAAATTGATTAAAGTTGAATTTCTAAGATTATTAAAACAAATTGGACTCAAATTTAAAAAAAGTAAAAAATTAAAATTAGAACATTTATTTACCGCCGTTTTCAACGGTTGCTTGTTTTACTGCTTCATTTATAATGGAATTTAGTTGAAAACTAGTGAAATGATTTTGAACCATCGCTCCTGAAGGACACGCTGAAACACATGTTCCACACCCTTTACATAGCACAGGATTTACAACGGCAATCTTTCTAAATTCATCAAAATCAATCGCACCGAATGGGCATAAAGATTGGCAAGTTCTACAACCCGAGCAAAGATGTTCAACTACTACTGAATAATAGGGTTCGATTTCTACTTCACCTTGAGCCATTAGAGTAATTGCACTAGAAGCAGCACCTTTAGCTTGAGCAACAGCATCAGGAATATCTTTTGGTCCTTGAGCAACACCAGCAATAAAAATGCCATCAGTTAAAGTATCAACTGGCCTTAATTTTGGATGAGCTTCTAAAAAAAATCCATCTGCTGATCTTTGAATTCTTAATAGAGAAGTTATTATGTCTGCATCTGCTCGAGGTTCTAATCCGGTTGATAATACAAATAAATCTACTTTCAATTCAACTGGTTGCTGAATTAAGGTATCCTCTGAACGAATAATAATATTATGATCTTCATCTTCGGAAACTTCTGCTATTCTGCCTCTTACATAATTAATTCCATAATTTCGTCCCGCAGATTCGTAGAATTCTTCATATCCTTTTCCAAAAGCTCGAATATCCATATAGAAAATATATACATCAGCGTCGGGATGTTTTTCTTTATATTGTCTTGCCTGTTTTGTTGCATACATACAACAGACTCGAGAGCAATATTGATTACCTCCATCTCTAAAATTTCTACTTCCAACGCATTGAAGGAAAGCTATGCTGTGTGGTTCTTTTAAATCAGAAGGTCTTACTGGTTTTCCTGTAACTGGTCCAAAAGAACTTAATAAACGTTCCATTTGAAGCCCCGTAATAACATTTGGATATATTCCATATCCATATTGTTTTAACTCTGTTGGGTCATATAAATCCCATCCAGTTGCTACAATAATTGTTCCTACTTTGACTTTCAAATATTCTGGTTGATCATCATAAATTATAGCTTCTGGTTCACATACATCAATTCTTGCACAAATTCCGCATTTAATACAATTATCCATATCTATTGTATATTGCCCAGGAATAGCTTGGGGAAATGGAATATATATTGCTTTTCGTGTAGCTAAACCTAATTCAAAATCATTCCCTACAGTAACAGGGCAATAATCAACACATATTCCACATCCAGTACATTTTACTTGATCTACATAATGAGGTTTTTTTAATATTGTGACTTCAAAATTCCCTATATACCCAGACACTTCTGTTACTTCAGAATATGTTAAGAGTTCTATGTTTT
>JAHQWS010000125.1 GCA_029856295.1 Promethearchaeia archaeon | reverse complement strand
GGAATTGATAGACCTCGGATAGCTGTAGCTGCATTGAACCCCCATGCTGGTGAGGATGGGTTATTTGGGAATGAAGAAATTGAAATAATTGCCCCTGCTATAAATAAAGCAAATGAAGATGGTATAAATGCTAAAGGGCCTTTCCCAGCAGACACACTCTTTTTAAGCGCATTTAAGGGATTATATGACGGAGTTACGACAATGTACCATGATCAAGGGCAAATTGCTCTTAAATTAATGAATTTTGAATCAGCAGTAACAGTTATAGCTGGCTTATCCTGCCCTATTACTACACCCGCACATGGAACTGCTTTTGATATCGTAGGTAGTGGCATAGCCAATCCTAATGCGATGGAACAAGCAATAAAAATTGCTGCTGAAATGTCGATTAGGATGTAAAAAAATAGTTAAATTTTAATGTGTGTCTAATGGCAGATAAAATTTTAATTATAGGAGATACTCACGTATCAAATTTTAAGGATTTACCTGAAAGGATGCTACAGTTGATTCAAGAAGCTGACTGGGTGATTCATGTGGGAGATTATACATCTTTGGATGTGTTATCTGGACTCATAAAGGATAAAGGCCCCCGATTCAAAGGAGTGTATGGAAATGCAGATCCGTTGAAAATCAGAGAGAAAGTATTGGCAAAAGACATTATAGAAATCTCAAAAAAAAGAATAGGAATTACTCATCCTGCAACGGGAGGTACGTATGAAAATACAAAAAAAAAAGTTGTCAGAGAATTTAAGGGTTCTAAAGTAGATGCCATAGTATACGGACATACTCATGATGCTCTTATTGAAGACTTTAATGGGATTTTATTAATTAACCCTGGAAAAGGCTATTTAGAAAAAAATTATTTTGGCCCTCCCACTTCAGTTGCAATCCTTACAATTGAAAAGAGAATTACAGGAAAAATTGAGATTATTCAATTATGATTTATATTCTCTAGTGAATTTTAAACATAAATTTATAAAAAATTCTCGATCTAAAGAGTAATTATTAATGAAATTATGAAAAAAAATTAGTAATTTTTATTTATTTTAGTCTTTTAATCCTAAATAGATGAATAATGGCCCGCTAATATATCCAATTCTAATGAAAATCAAAGCAAATCCAGGTACAGTTAAAGATTCTAACAGACCAAATATTGCATACAGAAAAACCCCTAAAGACACTAATAAAAGTTTCTTTCTTACGTTTCCAGTTGCTTGTAATGCTTTAATTAAGAAGCCTAGTCCTAAAAACACAATTAAGGATATAATAAATATTATCATTAAAAGGCCAGCAGGAGACGTTAATACTAAATTATAATCTATTAATGCTTCTCCAGATCTCTTGGGGTATACAAAATTAAAAGAATTCATCGGATCCATAAAAATTGCTATTTCAAATAAGATCATTAATACAAGATAAATAACTGAGATGATTCTTTTCTTTTCTGTTAATAGGAGTCTTGCACCCACATACATGCCAATTAAGACGAGGGGCGCAATCCAAATGTAGCTTAAAAGCCCAATTAAACCATATTGATTTGGTATGTTTTTTCCTGTAGAAATGACCATTAAAAAATCTAAAAATACTCCTAAAAAAGCAAGACCCGCTAAAATAACAAGCAAACCTGTGTAAAATAGGAGATCAGCATCTATTTTTTTCGATTTGTATATAAAATAGATTCCAAATATACATCCTATTATTACGACACCTGATGCCGTTAATCCATCAACCCACCCTATTGTAGATAACAATTAATCTTCACCCATTTTAGTTTAATTTTCTATTTTAATACTTTAGTTAATTATTTTAATTTGTACAATAACAATTTTGTTTACTGTATTATTATATTTTTTTGATATTTAAATATGTTCTTTAAAAAAATGTTTCTATTTAATATTTAAGTAATTTAATTAACTTAAACGGTAAAAACACAGAAATTAATGAAAAAATTTAATTCGGGATAATTAATTTTATTCCAAAGCGATAATTTGTCCCAATTATTTGCGAATATTAAAATATATTTTCTTATCTCTTCTGGTTTAATTCTTTGATAAGCAATAGTTCCACTATTTCTTTGAATTTGAACCATTTCTCCTCGTCAATTTCACCACTTAAGCGTGTTTTTTGTTTCGTGTGTTGGTTAAAATACACAATTTTACATGGAACATTATTCGGAGATATCATATTTTCACATTTAAAATAAACTATAAAAAGAAAGAGTTTTTTTTTGGAGTTTTCCGATTTAATTAAGATTTTAAAAAAATAATAGATTTAAAGTAATGAAATTAGTTCTACTAATAAACTGTTGAGGTCTATGACATTAATATCATAACCATTCTTTTCTATAACTGATTTATACTGATATTCACAAAATGGGCAAGCAGTTAAAATCGTACGTGCTCCAAGCTCTTTCACTTCTCCTAATCGCTGTATTGTAGTCTTTTCAGCTAAATCAGGATACGCAGATCGAACCCCTGAACCTGATCCACAGCAATTTGAATCCTCCTTAGTTTGATTAAATTCTATATATGGCAGTTGGATTGCGTCCAAAATTGCCCTAGGTTCATTATAAATGCCCAAGCCTCGAGCTAGATGGCAAGGATCATGCCAAATGTTTGGTCCTTTCAGTTTAGTTTGCAATAATTCGTTAATTTTTGATTTTAGATCTCCCAATCTTGATATTTTATCAATTAAGTATTCTGAAAAATGTAATAGTTTTATACCTTCAAATTTCTCTTTTAATTCTGATTTGTATATCTTTTTAAATGCTGTTAAACATCCAGGACAAGTGAAAATTATTTGATTTGGTGGATTTTCTCTTATTTCATCTAACATCGATTTAGTGAGATCATGTAATAAATCAATATGACCAGTACGATATAAAATACCGGAACAACATGTTTCATTTTTCAAAATTTTAATATTCTCTCCCAATTTTTCAAATAATTCTATTGTATGTAATGCTATATCAGGTATGCGATAAATAGCCATACAACCAGGATAATATATTGTATCAGCACCTACATTCGCTTTCAAATCTGGCCATGATGAATCTCTTGGTTGCTTTTCTCCGAACGGATTTCCATGTTTTTTAATATTCTCTAACAATTTTTTATGTGCTTCAGGATAGTTATCTGCTTCAACTAATTTTTTTTTGCCAAGATAGATAATGGAGGGAATATCTACTCCAGAGGGACAAATATACTCACAATGACCACACCCTGTACATGAGAAGAGCCGCTCTTTAGCTAAATGACTATTTTGAAATCCTAATTTCGGATCTTGCATCATCGCGTGGACGATGGAGATCTTTCCACGAGCAAAAGAACTCTCCCATTTAGTATCTTCATCATAGCCCGGACATTCAAAATCTTTGGGACAAAATCCGCATAAATTACATTTCCAAATTATACCAAGTATTTGTTTTTCTCTCATAGTTAAACCCCCTAAATTCACTTTGAAAAAACTGCGAGTTTATTGATAGAATACATTTTACCAGGATTTAAAATATTGTTAGGATCAAAAACAGATTTAATTTTTCCCATGAGCTCTACAACATCCTCTCCAAATTCCATATTTAAATAGGGTGCTTTCCAAATCCCACATCCATGTTCAGCTGTAACTGACCCGCCTAACGATATTGCAAATTTGACTAATACTTCTTGAAGATCACCCATTTTTTGAATATCTGCTTTAGATTTTAAAGTTACAGATGATATGAAGTGAATATTACCGTCTCCTAAATGTCCCATACGAGTAAATATTAAATTATGAGAACTCATAATTTCCCCAAATTTCTTGATTAAAATATATATCTTGCTATAGGGAACTGAAAAGTCTAAAATTGCCGGAATTATAGTTGAGGGATTTCTGCCAGGCCTTGTAAGGCGTAATAAAGCTGGACCCGCCCCATTTCTCGCTTTCCAAATGTAATCGTGTTGAATACCTCTTAAAATCTTTATATCGGATGCGTGTTCGTTACCTAAAAGTATGTTCTTTATATGATTTGCGTAATTGGATGTAGCTTTCTCATCTCCATCTAGACGGACTAATAAGGCTGCCTTAGCAATTTTTAATACTATTTTTGGGGTTAGTCTTGATAAATATGAATTCATTCCACTTATTACTAATTGGTCAACCATTTCTATTGACATTGGAATGACATATTCTTTTATTTCTTTTGCTATTTGGACGGCTACTTCAATAGAGTCAAAAAAGCCTATAATGGTTAGGAAACTTTCAGGAAGAGCTAAAAATTCTAAAGCAGCCTCAGTTACTACTCCTAAAGTACCTTCAGATCCTACAAAAAGCCTTAATAAATCCAATCCAGCTACAGTTTTTTTCACCTGCCTCCCAAGTTGGATCTCTTGACCAGTACCTAAAATAGCTTTAAGATTTAATACATAATCTTTGGTTGTTCCATATTTGATTGCTGATTCACCTGAAGCATCGTTGGCTATCATTCCACCGATAGTACAAACATCTGCAGAACCCGGATTACAGGGTATCCAATATCCCCTACCCGTATTTTTTAAAGTCTTACCTAAATCTTTATATAACACGCCAGGTTCTACAATCGCAAAATTATCCTCCGTATCAATTTTAATAATATGATTCATCCGGGAAAAATCTAAAATAATTCCTCCCTCAATTGGAAGAAATTGGCCACCATAACTTGTGCCTGCCCCTCTTGGGATGATTTTTAAATATTCTTCATTTGCCAAATCTATAATTGTTTTAACTTGGTCAGCATTTTCTGGTTTTATAATTAGATCAGCCATAATTCTATAATCATCATCTATCCAACTAAGAGCCCGAGAGACAAGATCATGAGAATAGCAATAGAGCTCAACTGGATCATCTGAGATATATTTATCTCCAACAATTTCTTTTAACTTCGCTTTAATTGATGGTTCAATCATATTTATGCTCTAATTATTATTTAATTGGCAATTTGATTTGAAATCCAAAATTAATAAGTACCAAAATTATTACTTCATTTAATTTATTACCATTAATTAAAATAAATTTTAAATGTATAAATTATCTGTAAAAAAATAAAAAAGCAATTGAAAATTTGGGATTATAGACACATATTTAAGATTTTCGCTAAAATGGTTGGTGTATAATTGAAAGATGATGAATTAAATTATAGAGAATTAGAACCTAAAATAAAAGTTTTAGAGAAAAAGATATCTTCGATCATCGTCCAAATTATGGGTTGGGCTCTCTTATTTAGTTGTGTATATCGTTGGGTTCTTTACTACTTTATATATGAATACTATAGGCCTCTTACGCATACAACATTTCTTACATTAATTCTAATTAGTCTTACATGCATCAATAAATTCGAGTCTGTTCTATTAAATTCGGCTACAAGCATGTCCTTTTTACTATTTACTGTTGTATCAATTTTATTTATTCCATTGGCAACTGATATATTAAGTTTTATGGAGGGAGTTATATTACATAGTGCTATTGCTATATTTCAAATCTACCTTGTAATAAATAAAAAAATTGCAATTAGTAAGAAGTATCTATTATGGAGTTTTCTGCTTTACCTAGTTTTTATAAGTTCTTACGATAGTTTCACGCGGATAATTGCGGCGATAGACACTAATGAGAATATTTCAATTATTAAAATGACCGTTCAAGTTTTTTACATTTTAGGCATTAGTACGATTTTAGTATATATTTTTAAGAAGAAATTTGGGATTATGCTCCCCTAAAAAAGTAGCATTTAACTCATGCCGAATTTCTTTTTATAGCAAGAACAACAATAAAATTGAAGAATTGGATAAATAAAATATCTCATTAATGCCTCTGGTGAAAATTTTTTATTAAATTTTCTAACTTCTCATATAAAAATTTTCATTTAAAACTTTATGGATTCATTTTTATATTGAACGTCCTTATAGATGATAATTTATAAAAAGAAATCGGGGTTTATAGCTTTGAAATTTTACTTATAACCCCCACATATGGTCTATCTTTTCAGCTAGTTTATCTTGAACTAATATTATTTCAGTGTTAAAATAATTTTTAATAATGTCAACTAAAAATTTAAAATAACCCTTACTAATTTTAATAAAATGTGTGTCTTCTAAATATCTTATTGCTTTTTTTTCTTGTAATGGGTGATTAATCCCTTGTTTTTTATAAAATTCGAGTAATTTATGACATAGTGTATAAATTTCTCTTAATTTATCTCTCAAATTTTTTAAGCCTAAATTTGAATCACCTTCTCTATAAAATTCTTTAATAATTTCCTGTTCTATTTTCAATTCATTAATATTTAATGATTTTTTCATCCCTCCAATTATACTTTTTCCTTTTAAGACAAAATATTCAGAATAATGTTTCTTACTCACACTATATGTCTCTTTAGTATGAATTAAAATATGAACATCAAAAGATTTTTGAAAAATAAAATCAAAAAAATCAAATAATGTATCTTTAAGAAATTCTAAATTATTTTCTATTACAATTAAAATTCTTTTCTTAAGTAGGCTACCTTGAACCGCATAAATCATAATTTCAGGTCTAAGGTTCATTTTAATCTCAAACACATCGATATCGTGGGGCTTTAGCTCCGTAAAAAGTTCGGTTTTAGGTTCTATATCATCTAATAAAGCATCTAATTTTTGATAACCTCTCACTTTAAGATGTTTATCGATAAATGGTACAAATGCATGATCGCAAACTCTTCCTGTAGGAATTAATAAACTGGTCAACTGTTTTGATTGGTCAATTATTCGCATAGGAATATTGATAATTTTTTTTAAGCGACAGATCGGGCATACAATTTCAACATTTCCCCATAGTTCAGTTTTTATATTACTTTGCGCTTTGACAGCCATATTTCATTCTATTCTATTTTTTGTTATATATTGCTAATTCACCTAAAAAAACCTAACTTTTTTTTTGGATTGGAATCTTCATATAAAATTACTCTGATCCTTTAAAGAATATAAAATAAGAATTGTAAACTGAGAAATTAAAACTAAAAAAGTGATTGAAATAAGAGTTTTTCAACAATACACATTTTATTTCTGGATATCAGCAAAAACAAGATTAAATTTCTTAAGTATCTTGGGATCAATTTTTAATCCATGGTATGGTGTACCAG
>JAHQWS010000124.1 GCA_029856295.1 Promethearchaeia archaeon | reverse complement strand
GCATATACCCCTACGTCATCATAGATATAGTTTTCTTCAAGGTTGACTAATAACTGTAAATAATTATGGATATATCCCTCGTTTATAGGAAAAATTGATTTTGGATCTTCAAGTTCTTGTTTATCAACCATCGCTAGACATTCCAAAAATGTAGCGTTGTCTTTTACTTCAACAGTATACTTCTTGCCTTTTTGAAACCCTTTAATTGGTAAGCTTATATCAAAATTAATCTTTTTTATTATAATTACCCCCTGCATTTATAATTTAAATTGTAGTTATTATTATGCCTTTTTTTTTTAATAAATTAGGTAAATCTTTCTTTAACGCATAAGAGGTCGTGTATTTTTTTTTCCCGTCAACTATTACACATTTACTCCGAAGGTTGAGTCTTTGAGCGTCTTCAGAATTTAAATTTTTAGTCTCATGTTTGATTAATTGAATAAACGGTGTAATCGCTGTAAACATTAAATCCATGAACTGAGACCATTCGCATGCACATGCATCCATAGGAACATAAATTTCTACATTTAATTTATCAGGTTTCCTATTTTCGCTCATATTCCTTATTTTTTATATGCTTTTACTTTTATACTTACTACTGAATTTGCTATGCCTATTAACATTTTAGGTTCGATATTCATCTCCTTTACTATTTCCATGACTTTTGGGTTAGTAGTTAAAACGTCTATTGGAAACATAGATTCTTCCAAAACTTCAATGTCCGTAAATCCAGCTTTTTCCATTGCTTTAATATAATCTTCTTTTAAAATTGCACCGGCAACACAGCCTATATAAGCGTCTATTGATTCTATAATGAAATCAGGAAGTTGTTGTAATAATACAATATCTGAAATCATCAAGCGTCCTCCAGGTCTTAAAACTCTATAAGCCTCTTGAAATGCGTTATTTTTACTAGGCACTAAATTGATAACACAATTAGAGATAATAATATCGACAGAGTTCTTTTCTACGGGTAAATGTTCGATTTCTCCGAGTCTAAATTCAACATTATCGTAATTAGTTTTTTCAGCATACATCCTGGCTGATGATATCATATCAGGTGTCATATCAACACCTATTACCTTTCCAGTCTTTCCAACTTTTTTAGCCGCCAGGAAACAATCAACACCAGCTCCAGAACCTAGATCAAGAACAGTCTCTCCTTCTTTTAAAGAAGCTAAAGCTACAGGATTTCCGCATCCCAGACCGAGATTGGCTCCTTCTGGTACAGATTTAAGCTCTTCATCAGTATAACCTATATTTTTACTAATCGCATTCATTATATCAGTTTCAGAACTTCCACAATAAGAACTCACAGGTGTGCAACATGAATTTACAGGTGTACAACATGAGTTACTTGATTTTGCAATCATTCCATATCTTTCTCTAACAACTTTTTTTACGTTTTCATCCTTTACAATATTTATTTTAATTTTTTCATCTTTCATAATAATCTTTCACCTCAAATTTAATTATTAAATTCCTCGGGAAATTGTGAATCCCAAAATCCACGCTTTTGAAGATACCTTCCTAAATATACTATTGAAAGCATAACTGGAACTTCCCAGAACAACCCCATTGTAGTACCTAATGCAGCAACAGATCCAATTCCATACATGGCAATCGCAGTAGCAATTGCAATTTCAAAATGACTGGAGGAGCCAATAATTACCGTAACAACCGCTTCCTTGTATTTTAACTTAAAAAGCTTGGTAATGATTACATTATAAGCAACTACAATCGCAAATCCGACCAAGAGAGGAATTGTAATTAACAGCAAAAGTTCAGGATTTTTAAGCAAAACATCACCATTTAATGAAAAAAGGATAACCAGCGTTATCAGTAATGCGACAAGCGAAACTTTTTCTACAATAGGACGATAACTGCCATCAAACCAATCTTCTCCTTTAGTTTGTGTTAATAATCTTTTAGATATTAGCCCTAATACTAAGGGAAGTCCAATAAAGAAAATCAATGAAATTATTAACAGCGTTGTGTCTATTGGAATATTTTGGATACCTGTTAACAGAATAACCATAGGAACATAAAGAAATATAATTGTTATGGTATTCAAACTGGTATTGGTAACATTTTGTTCTTGGTTCCCTCTAGCCATCCAACCCCATACAAGGACCATAGCGGTACAAGGTGAGGCAGAAAGTAAAATAATTGCTACTACTAACTGCTCATGACCAGGTAGAAAGATTCTTGCCATCATCAAACCCACAAAAGGAGCTACAATCCAATTAGATATTAAAGTTAAAATTATAGGTTTAGGATTTTTGCCTAATTTTTTCAATTCAGATGCTTGTAGATTTAACATTCCTGGATACATCATTAAAAAAAGACATATCCCTATTGGTATAGAAATTTGACCTATTGACCATGAATTAATTGCTTTGCTAATTCCCGGAACAACTTGAGAAAGAACGATTCCGACAAAAATACATAAGGCTACCCACAGAGGTAAAAATTTTCCAAAAAGTCCTAATTCATGGGGTGTTCCTGCTTTATTTCTTATTTCATTTTTAGTTTTTATTTCACTCATTTTTAAAATGTGATATAAAATATATTTTTAAGGCTTAAGGTATAAATATAATGATTCAAATTTATAATTATCGATTTAAATTGTTCAAATAAATTAAATTTATATTTATCGATTTGTATATATATATTATAAAGAATTAAAGAATCTTCAAATTTTTGTTAATATAGTGATAATCATGAATACTAAACGTAAGGCTGAACTAATGGATATGTTATGTGCATGTGAAGGTGTATGCAGTTCAAGCGAAAATTTTGATAATTTACAGAATATTGGGCAAGAATTAAAATTTGATGAAAATTATGTAAATATGGCTGATTTTGGCGCAGCTATTTCATCTATAGAACGCCTTATTATTCTCAACTCGTTAAATGAAAAAGATAGATGCGTTTGTGAACTCGAAGCGATCCTTAATAAATCACAATCTACAATATCTCATCATCTTAGGAAGTTAGAGAGAGCAAATTTAATAAAAAGTTGGAAAAAAGGGAATTATACTTATTATAGTTTAAAAAAGGAACAATTACAGTCATTTTTAAAGATATTGAATAAGGTATTTCATTCTGCTTAATGATTAAAAACAATAAGTTCATTCAGTATTATTAAATTGTAACCCTCTACACATTATAGATATAGTATACCTATTAATAAATTAATATAGTATAGGGTACATATACGATATTTTTTGTCGGAAGAATGTTTACCGTAAAATATATAAGTGATAAATGGGCAAACAATCATTTTATATATGCGTTTTTCCATTAAAATAATATCCAAAAAAGAAAGAAAAAAGTTAATTTAAGATATAAATGACAGAATTAGAAAGCAATAAGGAATTCTTAAGATTTTTTCGAAGGTATTTACCTTCAGAGATTCAGATTGATAAGAATAATATCTTTTATCGCGATAAGTATAATGAAATAAATAATTATATAAAACTTATAGTTTCCAATTCCCAGGATTTAGAACTGTTCAATTATTTAGAGCCAAAAGGAGGCCTTCTAATAAATTTAAATCCCGGAACAGATATTATTGACTTTTTTAAATTAATTTCGAGTAATTATTATTTAGAGTTCTTTGAATTAAATTATTCTGAGGTATTAAAAACACCCGAGGAATTTTTTAATACTTTTGATGATTTTGTGGATTATTTTAATTCAGCAAGAAATGAAAAATCAGCACATCAATTTAAAAAAAATCAAGGCAACGAATCTAAGAAAAATGAGACTATCAATAAGAAATTGATTTTAATTAATCAAAAACCTAAATTGAAAGAAATAATGCAAAAAAAAAGCCTTTTGGATAAATTTATAAGTTTATTCAATAACAAAGGTAGAAAAATTGATTTTATCAATAACAATACTATTCTTGTCTGGTTGAATTACGATTACGAGGAATTAGTAGAAAATTCAGAGAATTTATTTAATGTATTTGATCTTTTTATTAAAATTCCATTTTTGAATAACGTGGAACGTGAAACGTTTCTAAAGGATTTTGCAGAAAAGAATTCCAAGATTGTTTTTGACATTAATGCGCTTGTAAATTACACTGAAAATTGGGAAGTAAATGATATAAAGCAATTATTAAAAATGGGTATATTTAAACACTATTTGAATGCGGATCTTAATGATATCAGTAATGAAATTACGGATACTTTAATTAATATAATTGAGTCTGGTGAATATGTATTATCAACTGCGTTTAGTATCCCAGAAATTAAGAATTCTATTAGTATGAAACAAGATATACAATTTAATAAGAAACGAGATGCTAAAGATCTTGAGAATCAAAAAGATTTTATTGAAAAGAAGGATGAATACATAAACCAAATTAGAGATGAATCCATTTCGGAATTCATGATAAATCAACTATATGAAAATGCAGCATCAAAAAATTATAGT
The DNA here is from genome assembly GCA_029856295.1 of Promethearchaeia archaeon. Taxonomy (GTDB): domain Archaea; phylum Asgardarchaeota; class Lokiarchaeia; order Sigyniarchaeales; family SOKP01; genus LW40-45. The sequence goes on along the minus strand of JAHQWS010000124.1, from coordinate 2,693 downwards.
GAATTGTTAATAATTATTGATAAATTGAATAAAAGAGAAGTTCTTGAGGATAATGAGAGAAAATTATTGGCAAAATATCCATTTATTTTAAACGATTCCCCCAATATGGCACAAATCAATTTGGAGAAAGCTAAAAAACGTGTAGATCTTATAAAGCGAGCCTTTGGCAAATAAAAAATCTAAGGTTATATTTATGGCAGTTCAATCCCAGAAAAATGATGTCTTTATTAGAAAAGTGATTTTAGAGAATTTTCTAAGTTTTAAAAGGGATGAGGTAGAATTAGAAGATAAAAAATTTATACTTGTAATCGGACCTAACTGGTCTGGTAAAACATCTATTTTTCAGGCAATTAAATTTGCATTGGGAAGCAATGAGAGAGATGAGCGTTATAAGAAGTGGTCCGATTTTATAAGGCATGGGCAAAAGCATACCATGGTTGAGCTTCATATCCAAAAGGGCCATGAATTAATAGAAATTAGAAGAACCGTCATAAGAGGTCAATCACCGCACTTCTTAATTAAGAATAAAGATGATAAAGATTTTAGAAAAGTCCAAGCATTAGAGATTCAAAAGCTTATTAGTGATTTAAACTATAATCCAGATAACCATTTTGCATTCGTAAGCCAGGGTAAAATTGACGCTATTAAAAGTCTGAAACCTACAGAATTATGCATTTTTCTTGAAGAAGGGATTGGATTAAAAAGTTTAAGAGATGAAATATTACAGCAGAAGCATAGTGTTATGAATTTAAATAATGAATTGAAATCCTTAAAGAGTAAAAAAAATGTGCTAAACTTTAGCTTAGATCTCTTACAACCTAAACTTGAGCGATTAGAACAAAAACATAAATTATTAGAAATCAAAAGAAAATATGAAGACGAGCTACTGTGGGCAAACAGACACAAATTAAAAGAAGAAATTAAATATCTTCAAAGGGATTTCTCTAAGGCAAAAGTCGAAATAGACGGGATAAAAGCTAAAAAGGAAAAAATTGATAATGAAGTTCAAAAGCTAGAAGCACAGCTATTCAACATAGATCAAATTATAAATTATCTTAATGGCAAATTGGGGCAAAATCAACAAAAAAGAAAAGATTTAATTGCTGAAGTTAAAAAATGGCAAATAGACGAAATTAAGATTACTCAAGATTTACAAAAATTAGCTGAGAATCTTAAGAAAGAGAAGAAAGAACTTACAAATTATAATAACCAAAAAAAAAGCTTAACTCAAGAAGTTAAATCAATTAAAGAAAAATTAAATAATGTTGAGTTACATCTTGACGATCTGATTAAGGAGCAAGATGAATTACAAAAAAATATTAACCGGGATAGAGAATATGTTGAACAATTCAATCAAATAGGCTCTGAAAAAGAAGTTAAACAAAAAGAAATTCAAACAAATAAGAGTAAAATTAAAACGATTAATAATGAAATTAATCAAATATTCCAAAGCCTCAAAGATATTGATCATAAACTCGATCAGAATAAATGGTTTTTAGAAGATCGAACAAAAAATTTATTAAAAAAGCTTGATAACCAGCACAGAGAAATTAATTCAAACAAATACTCAATTCAATTTAAAAAAGAACAATTAGAACAAGAAAGATATAGGAAATTAAATAAATTCAATCATATCCAAGAATCACTTAGGAAAAGGAAAATAATTTATCCATTTAAGTCAAACATAGAACTCCTTAAAGAAGAAATAAAAAGGCGAGATTTAAGAGTAAAGGGCCCAATAGTTGAATATCTAAAATATGAAGATTCTCTAAGCTATGCTATTGAGTCTGTTTTAGGGGAAAGATTATTATTTAGTTTTATTGCTGAAGATTGGGAAACAATGACCCTAATGCAAAGGTTAAGAGAAAGTAATAGAGCCATTTGTAATATTTATGTTCCTAAAAATATTAGTGTTTCTAAATATCCACCAATTACAGCCAAGGGCGTAATTGGGTATTTAATAGAATTAATTGATATTATTGGAAATGATCAGGACATTAAAAAAGTACTTTATTCTAAAGTTAGGAATTGTATGGTGGTTGAGGATTATCGTAGTGGGGTAGATCTTTATAGAAATTTTAATTTTAAAGGTAAATGCGTGACATTAAAAGGAAAACAAATAACTTCCTATAAATATGTATATGAAACCCCCTATATTAAATCCTTAAAAGGATTATTAAGTGCAGGCACCCAGAGAGAACAAGCGAACAAATTAGAATCCGAAATAGAATCTTTAAATGAACAGATTTTAAAATGTGACGTACGGTTATCTAAATTAGATAAGGATGAGTTAGATATATTAAGAAAGAAAGAGGCATATCATGATTTATCTTATATTTTTGGTCAGAAGCAACGACTAACAACAAAAAAAAATAGACTCTATGAAGATCGGACTGATTTAGAAAATGGAAATTCTGAAATTCTAAGTGATATGAAAGATTTGGATCTTAAAATCAATGATATTCAATCTAAAACAAATCCTCAATTTTTTAAATGGAATGATCGAATCAAAGAAATTCCTACGGAGCTTAAAGTTTACAATAATGAAAAAAAGAAATGGAATTTGAAACTAAAAGAAAATCAGCAGATTTCAAGTGAAGTTGAAACTAAAATAAACGCACAGAATCACACTATTTCCCTGCTAAATCATGAATTTAAGACAAAAGATGAGGATTTAAAGATAAGGCATAAGG
>JAHQWS010000123.1 GCA_029856295.1 Promethearchaeia archaeon | reverse complement strand
GAATCTGTAGAGCGACGCATTAGGGCAACATTGAAAATACGCAATCATCCCGAAATCCTAGAAGAGGTACGAATTACACGCCAAGTGAGGGGAGATTTTTTAATGAATAATCTAAAACTTACAGAATATGCCAATTTACTAGAACGGGGTATTATAATGTAAGAAAATAAAAAGAGGGGTTATTTTATAATTGATCATTCGTTTATAAAATTAACCGAATCAAGAATATTTCCTGATTTTCTCCTGAATCTTATTTATATTGCTTATTTCTTTGGCGGTAAGATTTCGATTTCCATGCTTGAAACATTACTTTTCGATCCATCTCTATTAGTTAATTCCTCTGAATCGATTAAAACCTCACTATAATTGGCACCTTTAATGAAATTATTTCTTAGAATTTCAGCAACATTAACAGCTTGACTAATAGATTTACCTCTTGCGAGTAATCTAACTGGTCGGTCCTCATTTAAGATGACCATTGCCGCTAAAACATAATTGAATGATTTTTTTTGCCAATAAAAACATTTGAGTCATTTCTAAAATCTTTTTTAGCCAAAATCGACACCTTTTCTCCATGGGTATTTATCTATTCTAAATTCCCTTTTCAATTCTTTTCCAATTTTATATCTGCTAATTTGCGAAGACAATTATCTTTAGATAATTAATTTTTAAAAACTTAGATTTTGTTTAAAGATTTTGTAATTTTAAATTTTTGTAAAAGTGTACCAGAAAAATGAAATGGGCTTGAGTTTCTCTTATTTTAAAAAATTTTTTTTATTGAGCGTCCCAACAGTCTCTTGAAATTGAGGGGAATACCATATTCCTTCCATACATTTGATATTTGAAGTACAGCCCATAAACAAAATCCGTAAACTATGATTTTTTGCATAATAACGCTAATTTGTATTGAATATCTGAATACATATAAGAAAGTTATGCTTGAAATAGAAAATACTATACCTACAAAAGAATAGATATTAGGATATTCAGAATTTAATAAAATCGCCGTCGAAAATGTTAAGATTGCAATCATCATAAATATGAAAAACATTTTTGCCGACGTTGAATGTAAGAAATATTGGGTATCCTCAGCAAAAATTCCAACACCCATTAAAGATATAGAAGAGCCTACTCCTATAATTGATCCAAATAGGCTGATATAATATGTTAATTTAGATTCGGTAAATAGAGCCGTTAATACAACCCAAAAAGGAATTAAAGACGCTCCCACCACGACACATGCAATTAAAAATAAAACTCTCGAAATAACATTAGGTGAACCTGTTTTCACATTAACGGTTGTTCCTAAATTGCTAAAATAATCCTCAGTAAAGGAATAACCACCAGGATAAAAAAACATAGCAATAAAGGTTAGTAAAATAAATTGGAACCCCCCTAACACAATGATAATGCAACTTACACGTTTCCATGATTTTAAAAGCTCTAATGTTAAAAAATCAATAATAATCCTGTCCAAATAGGAAAGAATAAATTTAATCATTCTAAGTACCAACCACTTTCCAGATTTTAGTTATTTGAAAAGCCCCCCATAAACAAAAACAATAAATAATAGTTTTTTGCATAATTGGGTTAATAGCACTAAAAAACCGGAATATAAATAAGACGATAATAACAGAAAAGATTATTCCGACAATAGCATAAATGTTCTGATAATCCTTATTAAAGAATATAGCAATTGAATAGACTAATATTGCTACCGCAAAAAGAAGGAAAAAATTTCTTGCGGACATACTATGAAGTGCTCCGTAAGTATCTCCCGGAAATATTGCTACACCTATTAAAAACGGGGAAGAGAGTAAGCCGAGAATAGATCCAAAGTAACTTAGATATTTTATCCCTTCTAAATCCGAAAAAATCGTTGTTATAACTATCCAAAACGGAATAAGTGATATTGCTGCGCCCACTAAAGCGATAACAAATAAAATCTGGCAGATGGTATTATTCGAACCGTTTGGAGTGTGCGTCAAACCTAAATGACTAAAATAATGGTCTGAAAAGGAATATCCATCTGTATATAATATCATAGCTATTAATGTTAATACAATCATCTGTAGAGTACCTATTACAGCTATTAAACAAGCTAATCGCTTCCATGATTTTAAACTTTCAAAATTAAGTCTGGTCATATGTATCTTTCAAAACAGTAATTGTTATTTATATTTTATTTTCCTTTATTATAAATTTATGAAATTCGGGGATTTATCTAGAAAGTTTAACTATTAATCAATCTTTTCCTAAAATTTTTGACAAATTGGAATTTATCTTTTTCTTCGGCCCAACCCATCAACGCTTCTTTTTCTAAAGTATATGCCTCATTATAAGACTTATCAAGGAGATGATTGCTACATAATTTAATTAAATTTAAAGCCGGTTGGTTTTTAGTAAAAAGAAATCTTGCTTTTTTCATAGTTTCTTCCATCAAATCTTCGCGATTATCAACGATTTGATCAATTAATCCTATCTCTAAAGCCTTTTCAGCAGGTATTTTTTCTGCAAACATTAATATTCTTTTTGTCCAAGGAATTCCAATGATTCTTGTCATTAATACAATAGTTCCGGCTCCAGGAAAAATTCCAGATTTTATTTCAGGCATCATAAAAAAGCTCTCTTTAATTGCTATTCTATAGTCTGAGCATAAAGAATATGCTACACCATCACCCATCGTGCGACCATTAACAGCACAAATAGTTGGCTTGCCATTAAATATTAATTCCGCGATATCTGCAGCCATTTTTTCATACTTTATTACAGCAGCTTGATCACTTCCATTAATGGAATCCATATCCAATCCTGTAGTAAATGTTGTTCCGTTTCCGGTTAATATTAATCCTCTAACTTTTTCATTATCCTGACAGTGCTGGATTGCATTCTTGAGGCTCTTGACCATATCAATAGTCAATGCATTGGCTCTGTGAATTCTATTTAATTTAATTATTCCAAATCTCTTGCTAACGGAAAACTCAATATATTCTCCAAAATTTAGATTATCTGAAGCCATAAATATCGTTATATTTCAATTTATATAAAAATATCTAAGATTTTTACAAATAAAATAATGCTCTAACAAAATCTCAAATACAAAATAGAAAAATTGAATATGAAAAAGTAGAAAAAATATGAAAAAAAAGAATATTGTTAAATTTTTTGAAAAATTGATTTAGAGCTTTAACTGCTTTATTTTAAGTTGATTTTCATTAACTTTATCAGGTTTTAAATCATACATTTTCCAGAAAACAGCCGCACCTAAGAGAATGCAAATCATCGGAATTAATGCTAGATGCATATGGATTCCCCATATTGCTAGTGGTGTTTGAGTTTCTGCTGCCCTATTGAACCCCGTAAGTTCGTGAGCTATAGTGAAGCTCATAACTTGGATAATGAAACCTAATCGGCCGAAAAACTGTTGAATCCCAATATATGGCCCTTCTTCGCGTTTTTCATGTAATACTACAGATTCATCAATTACATCTGAAAAACAAGGAAATATCATAACCCAATATCCTCCTTGCGCTAAACCCCAAATAAAAACACAAATAACAACCAGCAAATAATCTTCGACGAATATTAATGGGAAAATAAAAACTCCCATTAAAATGGACGTTATTAGCATAATTTTTCTATTATCATTTGTTTTTTGTGCTATTTTGACCCAAAAAGGAACTGAAATCATTGCTCCTAAAAGAAATCCTGCCATAATGAATGTAGTTGCACTTGCGGGCATTTTCAAAATATATCGAACAACAAAAGGCAAAGATGCTTGCATAGAATTTATTATGACCCAGTACATGACGTATAAAGTTATATAAGCTACAAATGACTTTTGTTTAAAAGCAATTTTCATTGTTTTATAAAAAGATTCTCTCTTTACCTCCTTATGAATGGATGCGAGGTAAAGTTCAATTGCCCCTTGGTCTTCACGAAATCCTGGGATACCAAGAATCATAGTAATGAGAGCAATCACCAAAACTATAAATCCTTGGAATACATATGATTCCAAATCTCCATAAGTATAAAATAGAGGAGGGAGTATCGCTCCCAAAGCAACCCCTATGATGCCAAGAATAACTTGAATACCTACAGTTGTTCGTCTTTCCTTTAAAGAACGGAATTTGTCGGGAAAAAGACTCTGGAAACTCACAAAAAAAATTGAATGAAATGTATCAAATAAGCATGTAACAAGAATAAGCCATCCAAAAAGAATCCAGGCTCCCGTTTCTGCATCAACATTAGGAGGATTAAAGACAAGAAAATAGCAAAAGCCAAGAGGTAATCCTCCTATAAGTATCCATGGTTTATTTCTACCCCATTTTTTAGTGAAATTAAATGGTCGATTTATTAAATAACCGATAAGGGGGTCGTTGATAGCATTATATATCGCGAAAAGGACCAATCCAAGACCAATAAGCCAGACATTTAGCCCTACTTCCACTTCATAATAGAAAAATACCAAGACATTAAAAGCCATCTGAACAAACTCTCTGCTCATACTTCCGAAACCGTATGATGCCATGTTTAATTTACTATGAGTAACTTCAAATTCTTCATTTTCCATAAAAATTCTCACCAAATATATTGTAAATCGAAAATTTTTTTATACTTTTTGTAAATATTAGATAAAAGTATTTTTATACTTAATGCTAATTTTAGAATTAATTAATTGAAAAACTAATAAATTGAAATGAATTATGAATGAAACCCCCGAATCCAAGAAAAAAGGTTTAATTGTTATTGGCGGAGGAATAACCGGGTTGAGTACTGCCCTTACATGGGCGATAAATCATGACGTTAAAGAGAAACCAGTAGTTCTAATTGAAAAAGAACCAAAGACAGGGGGATATGTGACATCCTATAAAAGAGAACATTATGTATTCGATACTTGCCAAATGATTCCCAACTGATTTTGAAATAATACATTTAGATGAGCTGTTAGATCTATAGATTTTTAATAAAAACTAAATATTTCGTTATTAACCAATGATTAGGCTAAAAAATATAGTATCATGAATTTTTTTAAAACAAAAAAAAGTATCATAAAATATATTATAATGATATAAATGCTGGGAAAAGAACAGAAAAGTAAAAAAATGCAATAAATTTACTATTTTTAACAAATCGTATTTAAAAGAGTATAATTCTGAAACATATTTCTGAAATTGACTAACCTATTATCCCATTCTTTACAAAGAAGATAAAAATTTACATAAAAATAAACAAAATTAGCAAAATAAAATTCAATCCTTTTTTTAATTCAGTAAATTATTATTTTAACTTTATATGGTTGAATATAAAAATTATATACTATTTATCAATTATCTTTAATTAATTAACATTTTTTTAACAAAAATCTAAAAAAAAGGAGTTGTGAAATTAACTGAAAAATAAGGCATTTAAACTGATATTTCTTTTAATAGTACTTTTTACTCCAATAGCTTTTACATGTCTTAAAACTTATCAAGAAGAACGTAATTATATTGATGCCCATAAGAGAAATGGAGAAATTTCAAGTAATTTGATAAAAAAGTATGAAGAAAGACCTTCATTATCTTGGAGTTATGCGTGGCTTGATAATGGAACCATTATATGTAATGAGAAGAATGACCAAGTTATTGAAGATATTTGTAGTGATGGTAATGGTGGTGCACTTTTTGTTTGGGAATATAATGGAGATATTTATGCTCAGAGGATTGATGCAAATGGAAATATATTATGGAAGCCTAATGGAACTATAGTGTGTAATGCAACTATAACTCAGGATATACCACGGATTTGTAGTGATGGAAAAGGTGGTGCATTCATTACTTGGTATGATAATAGAGATGGACCTGAAAATGATATCTATGCACAACATCTCAACTTAACAGGAAGTGTTTTATTGGGTAATGGCGCTATATGGAATGGAAAAAAGGATCTAAATGGAACACTTATATGCAATGCAGATTCAGCTCAAACTGAGCAACAGATCTGTAGTGATGGAGAGGGTGGTGCGATAATTGTTTGGAAAGATGAAAGGAGTAAATACGATACAAATGATAATATTTTTGCTCAAAAAATAAATTCTAGTGGTGATATAATGTGGACTCCTAATGGCACAGAAATTTGCATTGAAAATGGAGAACAAAGTAAGCCCGTAATTTGCAGCGATGGAAAAGGAGGTGCTGTTATAGCTTGGTGGGATAAAAGAAATCCTATAACAAGCCCAGACATTTATGCACAGATCATCAGATCAAATGGAGGATTTGAATATATCTTCAATGGAATCGCAATTTGCACTGCTGATGATAGTCAATCTAATATTAAAATTTGTAGCGATGGAGAAGGTGGTGCTATTATAGCATGGACAGATAAAAGAGATTATGTCATAACAAAATTTGATATTTATGCTCAAAATTTAAATTCGGAAGGAGGAGTAGATTGGATAACCAATGGAGTCCCAATCTGCACCGCAAAAGAGGCTCAAAGTCTTCAGGATATTTGCAACGATGGAGGAGTTGGTGCTATCATCGCATGGATGGATGCAAGGAATGGGATCATATTAGGAGATGATATTTATATTCAAAAAATAGATTCTAATGGGGATATAAAGTGGACTCCTAATGGCACAGAAATATGCACTAAAGATAACATGCAAGAAGATCCAAGAATTTGCAGTGATTGTCAGGGGGGTGCAATTATAACTTGGGATGATCCAAGAACTGGTGCTTCAATTAAAGATATTTATGCCCAGCGTATAAAATCAAGTGGAAAAACAGCATGGACACCTAATGGTACCGTGATATGTTCAGCAGACCAAATTCAAAGTTCTCCAAAGATATGTAGTGATAATGCTGGAGGTGCAATTATAAGTTGGAATGATAATAGGATGACAAACTATGATATTTATGCTCAGCGGATAAGAGATCCTATTCCGATTATAGTACTTCCAATCGCAGATGATAATGATGACGATGATGATGATGATAAAACACCTGCGATTCCATTTGGAAGTTATTACATACTATTTATAGTTATTGGTATAATTGCTTTAATAATACTTAAGAAGCGAAAATTAATTTTTAGTAAAAATTAAAATCAAAATTATTTTTAATCTTTTTTTTTATATTTTTTTTTAGTTTTAAATATTATAA
>JAHQWS010000122.1 GCA_029856295.1 Promethearchaeia archaeon | reverse complement strand
GTCGAATAACGGCGCAGGTAAAGTATTTAGCACTATAACGATACCGACTTCGGATGGCTATATTAATAGAGATCAGCCTAATTTGAATAAACAGCCTAAGATTTATATACCAAATTATTATATCTCGCACGGTAATATGAATTTTGAAAATATAACGGCTTTAAATTATACTAAAGTGATAGAAGGAGATCCTTCAGATTTTATTTTCGGACATGAAACAGACCAAACATTTGTATATCAATTATTTTCTGTAGAGTTAGATCAATATCTCAATAATTTAAGTATTAATATTCTAGATGTAAATGAAGGAGGGCTAGTAACTTATAATAATTCTTGGGAAATAGCAATTTTAAATTGTACAACTGACGGAGAAGGTATAATAAAGCCCGATCAGGAACTAAGAGCATTATTGCAACCACCCCTTGAAAAGGGTACAATAGTATCTAAATGGTATGATTTTGATTTTAAGAATTCTGATATTGGTCCAATATATCTAAATACTTCGAAAACATCTAGTTTTACTGAAAATGGAATAGAAAAATTCTGGTTTGCTTTTAGAGTAAAAATTCCTCCCCAAAGTACTGGTACAAAGATACTTTATTTTCGTCCAGATGGTGGAGATTCGTCTGATATTGGTGAAGGACATACATTTAAATATTTTGATAGAGTATTTTTGGAAAATTTTACACAAAATAACGTTACAGCGTACCTTGATCCTCCAATTAAAGGAAATTACATACAAGGAAATCTTAGTTCTTTCGTTGAATTAGACGAAAAAAGATATGTTGCTACATCACCGGGGGACAATATGACATTGGGATTCAATTTTACGCTTCAGAATGTAAGTAGAGGCACTTTTGAAGATTTTAGAAACCAAGATATATGGACTTGGCTTACTAATTGGTATAGAGAATTTCCAATTTTTAGTATTGATATAGAAATCTCAACGAAAATTGATAACATTGAGAATATTGAAAAGGCGATTTTATATTTGTATAATTACTCATCAGGCGATTGGCTATCCTTAGAAGATGATATTAATATTACAACAGATGACGAAACTATAATAACGGAGAAAATATGGGATCCGTTTATAATAAAACTAGTCTTAGATTTTATTGATAATAATAATAATATGACTTTTAAAATGGAATATAATGGTACTGGTGGAAGTTATACTGTTTCAATTAATAAATTTACGGTAAGCATTGGTGAAAATAATACTCAATTTAATACAATTCAAAGATACGATCCTTTTTTAGTAGATCACTATACACCCAATTCTTATGAAATAGTAAACGGAACAAAAGATTCTGATTCGAGTCTAAGAGATGTCGAATACTACGATAATAAATTTTTTGAAGTAACATCTGATACAAATAACTTATCTATTGAATTTAAATTTACGAATGTGCTACAAGGTATTGACAAATCTTTATTTGAGGATATTTCTATCATTGACTTTTGGGTGAAATATCCAAATCCGATTTTATGGTTTATAGATTTAGATCTCAGAACAAATGTAAGTATATCTTCACTTCTTGATATACCTACTTACAATTTATCTTATGCGGCATTAGAAATATATAAAGGTACTCAGGAATTTGAGTTTCTAAATGCAACTGAAAATGCGAAAGAGTGGATTCAATTATCTCGAACAAACAGAACTTTAGCTAGGCTAGAATCCTCCAAACATGAACCCGAGAGATTTGATGGCGAAAAGGCATATCAATTTATTCAATTTTTAAATGAATCTGATGATAATTCGCTTAGATTTAGATTAAGGTACGTATGGAATTCTAGTCAAACACCTCCACCAGGAGGATTTAATGTAACTGTTGAAAATTTCAAATTGGATTTCTATGTTCAAAACGCAATCACTTCTGATATCGCTTCAAAAATAGGTTTTGGATTAAACAGTAAAACTTTGAAACCAGAAGATATTAAAATGAAGAACTTTGGCATCGAAGTTTCAAATGTAGATAATCAGAAGGGTAGCTGGAATGGAGATATATTTAATGGAATTCCTACGCAAGGACATTTTGAATTCAACGTGACCTCGATTTGGCATGCTATTACATTTAGTTCCTCAGGAAGTTATGATATTTATAAATATATAATTGATATTGATTTCGATGACCGTATTGCTTCCCAGTATGAGAAAGGCACAAATCATTTTTCTGTAGAGCTCACTGATGCATCTGGGGCTACTCTTGAAGGCCTTGAAGTAACCTTTGAAATTTTAGATGAGGATGATGATATAGTTGATGATGATACGGGTATTACTGATGAAGATGGTATTGCAAAAGGTTCTCTAGATTTTAGTGAGGTTGGGGATGGATATAAAATAAAAGTAAGCTATGATAAAGAAGGAATATACGCGAGTGAGGATATAAAATCTGATGAGTTTAGAATTGTGGATGATTTCACAATTTTCATAGATAACCTTATGATATGGTTACCCTATATTTTAATCGGTTTAGCGGCAATAGTTACTTTTGCAGCAGTAAGGCACCATAAGTTAAGTAAACTTCGCAAACATTGGGCCAGAGAGGCTCTTATATTAGATGATCTGCTTAAGATTAGTTATATTTTAATTATACACAAAGACGCGGGTGTAACGATATATAACAAACGAATTTCTATGGATCTAGATTCTGATTTGATTGGCGGATTTCTTACAGCAATTTCTCAATTCCGGAGTGAACTTAAAAAGGATGTTATTCCTAAACCTGGAGAAAAAGGTATTGAAATGGATTATTATGATTTTAAAATAGTCATAACAGATGGAACCTATGTAAGAGTTGCTTTAATTCTGGATGGAATACCCTCAAAGAGCTTGAAAGAGAATCAATGGGAATTTACTCGAAGATTTGAAATGAAACATAAAGCCATTTTAAAAGATTTTACTGGTGATATTAGACCATACAAAGAAACTGATGGGTTAGTGGATCGCATTTTTGATATAAGATTAATGTATCCTCTACAATTAGCAAAACATTGGGAATTTACAAAACTATCCAAATTAGAAAAAGCTCTTGTCGAAGTGGGATTTGAGATGCAAAAAGAAAGAAATTTCATATTTGCTTCAAGTCTTTTGAGTTATGGATTAGCTGGTCGAAAAGCATCAAGAGATCAAATTATAAGTACGATTTTGGATCTTAAACGCAGAGGAATACTTATTCCAATGGATATAGAATAAACATTAATTATTTTTTTTATCTCTTTTTTTTTATTTGTTTGAAATAAGCTGCTATTTATAATAAAATTAAAATTAAAATAAAATAAAAAAAAAGGAAAGTATTATTTTTTTGTTAAATACGCTATTAATAAATGTAGTCCTAAGCCTATACCCCATCCTGCAAGAGCAATCGCACTCCATGGGAATGTTGAATATAATGCATTTAAGACAATTAGGTAGGCGCCCGTAGAGATAAAGATTGATAGATGGATTATGGCTGTTGATTTCCAAAAGCCTTTAACGTTTTTTAGGGCGAGATAAAATAAAGAGCCATGAATTGCTACGCCAATTAACCAGCCCATTGCTGGATGAATTAATAGGCCTATTTGGATTCCAAATAGGACAAAGTGAATGCCAATTAAAATTATTCCAGCTGCCCACATAGTAATATGACCTATGAATGACCACATCCAAAAAACCAACCAGCGAGCCTTTGATCTTAATTCATATTTATCAAGATCCTCTCCAAATTGGCTTTTAACTGTATTGAGTGCTTTATCGATAATGGAATTCCAATTTATTGTGATATATGCATGATAAGCAATGAGAATTCCCCATAAAATTAAAGGAAATATCGGCCAAAAAATCTTCGAAGGATTTGTGAAAAACATATATAGTTGCCATCCGTTAACAACGCCATAAAAAGCAATGTGAATTATTAATCCTTTCATGACTGGTCTTATAGCCTCTACAAAATAGAATAGAATGTAGCTAAAAATATGTACAGCAAGCACACTACCCCATCCAATGGTCATTTCAATAATCTCCGTAGGATCAGAAGGGCTCAATATATTGCTAGTATATACCCAAGTATTTACTACGACAAAATAGCCAATATGGATTATTACTAACCAGAAATTAGAGATTTTTGAAGCGGCCCTCAATTTTAATTTTTTATCTGCTTCATCCGGAAATTTTATTTTAAGATTCGCAAGTTCCCGATTTAATGAACTGTCCCATAGAAAAAATCCCAGAGTATGAAACCCAAATGCTATACCCCAATACAATAAAGGATAGATAAAGAATATTACTCCAGTAGCTAAAGCTAGGTTAATGATTAATAAGAAAACATTAACAGTTATATAGAACCAGGCATGAAAGATAAATAATACTTTGAAAGCAGGGTCATGTCTTATTTTTGAAAGATATTCGATTTTATCATTATACATTAAGTAGACTATCGTATGAAATCCACTTCCAAAACCCCATCCGAAGATGGCAAAAAATGGCCAAAAGAAGCCTGCTCCCGTTACTGCCCATATTAAAATTAGTAATCCCATAACGGCACAGTAAGTAAAAAGATGGAGAGCAAAAAAAATTCTATGAGACAATAGCCTAATTAATGCATTTTTTTCTCTAGATTCACTCATTTTTTACACTTAATTTTTCTTTATGTTTTAATTTTTATTTAAATTAAATTAATCAATTGAAGATAAAATTAACTTGAATTTAAGAATTAAATAGACCAATATTTGATTTTTTCAAGATTAATAAAGATTATAGCTTTTATTTATATATTTAATATGGTTCTCACTAATAGAGAATTTTAAACAATGCGTATTTCTGATATAAATTGAGAAATGATAATAAAAATTCCATTAATGAAATTATAAATTTAGTAAGTCAATTTATAGAAGGAAAAATAGTTAATTTAGATAAATCTAATCGTGAACATCCTAGTATATTTCATTATTATAATGAAATTATTCGCTATTGGAGTAGACTGAACTATATTTTTCAAAAAACTCTAAGATCCTTAGATTTATATGATCTGCCTCAAAAAGAAATAGCAACCTATATTTATACTACATATCGAAAATTACAAGAAAATGCGGCCAAAAAGAATATAATAGACGAGTTAAACTTATCCACTGACCAAAATAATAATATTTCAAGATTTATTGATAAATTAGAAACATTTTCTTGGGAACGTGCTTTAAGTGGTAAATCTAAGTTGGAGATATTAAGTATAAAAGAAGCTATTCCCACATTTGTCATTGATCGCCTTTTACCAGTAATGTCTTTTGAGTTTATAAAAGAAAATATTCAATCTATGAATGATTATCATAATTATGATAATTTTGTACGAATCTCCGATTTGAAGATTAAAATCTCAAATCAAAATTTTCTAAATATTTTAAAAAATGAATTGAAGTCCTATAATATCCTAATGAAACGGGATCCAGAGATTCCTGAATTAATATATATCCCTAATGATAAAAAAAGCTTAATATTGAAGAGTAGTTCCTATTCATCAAGTAAAATAATTTTTCAAGACAAAGCTTCTGCTGCAGTTATTAAGGTTTTATCACCTCAACCCTTTGAATATATATGTGATATGTGTGCAGCACCAGGAAATAAAACAAATCTAATTGCTCAATATACTTCTAATCACGCAAGAGTAATTGCTGGCGAATTTCTTCCAAAAAGAGCGTTTGAAATGTCTAAATTGATTAACAGGACCAATAGTTTAAACACTCATTTAATTAATTGTGACAGTATTACGTTTCCTTTAAGATACAAAAATATATTTGAAAGGATATTATTGGATGCACCTTGTACGGGAAGTGGAACATTTTCAGCGAATCCAGAACTTAAATGGCGTCAAAATAAAAATTTTTTATATCAAAATGTCACACTTCAAGAAAAATTAATTGAAAGTGCCTTAAACCTACTAAAACCTAACGGAATTTTAGTATATAGTGTATGCAGTCTCTATCAAGAGGAAGGAGAATTACAAATTTTAAAATATTTAGATAGTTTGGAACCCCTCCAAATACCAGAATGGTTTTCACCAAGCTATAAAATAAATAGTAATGTAGTTCCCGGGACGGGAAGGCTTTTTCCCTCTATAAATCATACACATGGCTTTTTTATAGGAAAATTCAAAAAAAAAGAAATATGATACTATATAAATCGGTTTAATAATAATAGGTTTTAATTATGTCAAATGAGAAAAAGAAATTTATGACAATAGGTCAAATTGACGCTACTGGTGTGAGAGGTCCGCATGAAAAAGAATTAGAGGATATTAGCAATATTAAATATTCTATATTTGTCGATTTAAATATGGAAAAACTAAAAAAAATAGTAGAAGAGGATCTCGGAGCTAAAATTGAAAATATAGGATTTAATGAAGATTGGACAATTACTATTGAAATGTTTCCCGAAGTCAACATACATTTGTCATATTCTTATTTTGGAGATGAATTTGGGAATGATATAGAAGCTGAATTTATGTTTTACTTCTCTGGGGAAAGAGTTTATTGGGTTCCTGGAGAGGATTCCGCTACATTTATCGATATTGTTATGGATTTTATAGAAGGACGAATTAAAAATGAAACCCCATTTGAAAAAGAATATGATAAAAAAACAGATTTAATGAAAAGAGTGTTAATTCAAAGAGAAAAACCCTTCCATTTATTAACAGAAAATGATAAAGATAAATTAGCTTCCTTTTTAGGAGCTAAAGTATGGAAAACGAGTGATGGATGGAGATTTAAAAAAGAACTATTTTCTAAAAAATATATATTTAAACTAGGTTGGGTTAATTGTAACTGAATCATATCAATATTCAAAGAGTAGGATGAAATCTATAAAATTAAGAATTCTTTGTTTAACCATTTTCTCTTTCCTAATTTTCTTGAGTTTATCGAACGTAATTGTAGCACAAAATCATAATGTAAATATCGTTGTCGGACAAGGTGAACTTAGAATATATCAATGTAATCATGATCCCAGTAAAATTGGGGAAGGTTGGACAAATTATATTGAGTTTTCTATGGAAACTAATGAATCTGTAGAATTCTATTTTACAGGAGAAACAGGATATATTGAGTTTCTAGTCAATGAGAATTTTGATGATATAAGTTTATCAAATATTTATGCTCAAGAACATTTCGAGAAC
>JAHQWS010000121.1 GCA_029856295.1 Promethearchaeia archaeon | reverse complement strand
ATAATGAAAATATAGAATTTGGGCATAAATCAAATTGACTAATAACCTCTCCAACCTAGATCTTGTAGAGTATGATAATATACAATTAGTTAGAAGTGAATATGAAATTCTCATGGAACTTAAAAAAAAATGGAATCGCAAATTAGTAAGGGTAGGGGAAATAACGGAAGAGAGAACATCAAAAATTGGGATTAAAGTAGAAAATAATCATGTTATTTATTTAGGATTATTTTGTTATTCTGAAATTCTCGACACGATTATCGCAGGTCTAACTGAGTTAGAGGGGCTTTATATTTATAATCCAAATTTAAGAGAAATTCCTTCGAAATTTAAAAATCATATTAAGCTAAGAGATTTAATAATTGAATCAAAAGGTTGCTCAGATCTTACTCATATTTTTGATTTTTTTCCAAATATTGAATCGTTTTCATTTATAGGAGAATATTTAGAAGAAATTTCCTCTAATATCAATAAACTAGGAAACATTAAAAAAATCATAATAAATAGCCGAAAACTGAAATTTATACCGAGTGAAATAGGTCAATTAGACACACTAGAAGAATTATGTTTAAGAGGATTTTATTGCAACACTCTTCCAGAATCGATTGGGAATTTAAAATCTCTTAAATCTTTGCATATTTATATAAGACCTCTTGAATATATCCCAGAGTCTATAGGAAATCTATCATATCTCCAGAATTTAATTATTTATTCAAAACAATGTAAGGAAATTCCTTCGACAATTGGAGCACTTAAAAATCTTAAAAAGTTGAAATTATCCCTTAACTCGATTCAAATTTTATCTGATGCAATTGGAGATTTAATTAATCTAGAGGAGTTAATTTTATCTGTCCCAAGTTTAACCAAATTACCAGATACTATTGGAAGGTTATCTAAACTTACAAAATTAGAAATTATCGATACGTTTCATCTTACGCAACTCCCGGAGACCATAGGAAGCCTTAAAAATCTGAAATATTTCCGACTTTTAGTGTGGGATATCACTTCATTACCCGATTCAATAGCAAATTTGAATAATCTTGAATACTTGAATCTTGAAAGGGGTGACTTTTCACAATCCCGGAAGTACTTTGTAAGCTTGTAAATCTAAAGGAATTAGAGATAATAAATAATAGCTTCACTGAAATTCCCTTAACAATTGAAAATTTGACTAAATTAAAAACTCTGCTTATTAGGGACGATAAATTAACTAAATTACCAGAAACAATAGGAAATTTGGCATCACTTAAGACATTAAAACTATATTTAGAAGAAAATGAAAACTATCCAGAGTCACTCGGCAATTTACAATCCCTTAAAGAGCTCAGAGTTGCTCATTTAGATGGAAGAGCCGTTCCAATATTCATAGGCAAGTTAAAGAACTTGAGAGTTCTTGATCTTGCGAGAAATAAAATTAAATCCCTCCCAGAAGGTATGAGAACCTTGAGAAATCTTCAAGAATTATATCTACAAGAAAATGATTTTGAAGAACTTCCGTTTTGGATTTCCCAGTTAACTTCATTAAAAGTTCTTAATATTTCTTGGAACCCATTACAAAAATTACCTGAAAAAATTGGGAACTTCCAGGAATTAAAAAGGCTTGATTGTTCCATTACTAAAATATCAGAGCTGCCTCAGAGTTTTAAGGAATTGCAATCCTTAGAATATCTAAATTTATTCGATGTTTACATACCAGCAAAACCAAGCATATTGAAAAGGTTCAGATCATTGAAAGAAGTGGAATATATTAATCATCATGTTCTTGAGAGAGAGAGAGAAGAGCATTATCGTGATCCTTAATCAACAGATACTATTTTGTTAATAAAATAACTTTATATTAAAAATTTAGTAATCCCCCCTGTTTTATATAGTAATCATCAAAAGATAGACTTATACACAATCTTAATAAATACTTTTTAGTGTAGCTGATTGAAAAAGTGCCATCCACTTTAGAAAAGATTCGAATCTTAGGAGAGAATTCAAAATATGATATTTGTGCCAGCACCGCGTCCAGTCGTATAGATAAATATCCAAAGCTTTTTGGAGATACGAATAAATGGATTGGAGCTACTGCCAATGCTGGGATTTGTCATAGTTATACCCCTGATGGCCGTTGCATGAGCTTATTTAAAACTCTATACACAAATAAATGCATATATAATTGTAAATACTGCTTTTCTCAGAATTGTAAGCAGCGGCTGAGTTTTACTCCCGAAGAGTATGCTCGTACATTTATGAAACTCTATTCGATGAATGTGGTGGAAGGTATATTCATTTCCTCTGGAGTATGTGGCAGTGCTGATGACACAACCGAGGAAATGTTAGAAGCGGTTCGATTGCTCCGATTTAAATATCACTTTCAAGGGTATATTCATTTTAAGTGTTTACCCGGAGTAAGTCAGCATCTTCTTAAGGAGGCAATCTGTCTTTCCGATCGTATCTCAGTCAATACGGAAGCATCTACAAAAGAGCATCTTGCCGAAATCGCAGAACAGAAAGATTTTATGAATGATATTGTCACACGCCAACGCTGGCTAAAGCAGATCCGCATTAGACACAATGAAGAAACCCTTAAAGTCATGAAAGATTGGAGGCAGGATAATCATTTGAAATTCCAAGAAAAAATGATTAAGGATCGACGAGAAGATGGTTATAAAAAATTTCGATGGGACGGCGCTCCAATTCTCAATGGTGGTCAAACCACCCAATTTGTGGTGGGAGCGGCGGAACATGAGACTGATTGGGATCTTCTTAAAAGAATCGATTGGCAATATCGACAAATTGACTTAAGACGTGCCTATTTTTCTTCATTTATTCCAATCGCAGGAACTCCATTAGCAAATAAGGTTGCAGCTCCATTAGCAAGAGAGCATCGGTTATATCAAAGCGATTGGCTGTTGCGGATCTATCATTACAAATTAAACGATCTAAAAGAAGTTTTAACAGAAGAAGGGAATCTTCCAAGTGGAGATCCGAAGATA
The DNA here is from genome assembly GCA_029856295.1 of Promethearchaeia archaeon. Lineage (GTDB taxonomy): Archaea > Asgardarchaeota > Lokiarchaeia > Sigyniarchaeales > SOKP01 > LW40-45. The sequence goes on along the minus strand of JAHQWS010000121.1, from coordinate 4,178 downwards.
CATTTTGCGAGACAATATTTTAAAGAGCACGGACTTGTCGATCCAAATCAAGCATCGCACCAAGAATTACTCCGTGTTCCGGGAATTGGTCCGATTTCTGCGAAACGTATAATTAATTTACGAGCTCAAAAATTTAAATTTAAACGTCGAGAAGATCTAAAGTCTATAGGTGTGGTATTAAAACGAGCAGATCCCTATCTCATAATAAATGGTCGAAATCAGACCACTCTCCAAGATTTTTTCAATCCTGATGAGAGTAAAATATCACAAGGGGGGATTTAATGAAGAAGTCGGGAAATTGCCAAGATCCACTAAAAGTCATAGGGCGAGCAAAGGGATATTCACGAAATGAATTGATTATGAATCTACCCCGCCATGCTAAATTCACTCCGAATCTTATAGAACAGATTGAAAAGCTCCCGGAAGTACACCTACGCAATTCAGGTTCACCGATGGCTAAGAAATTGATCCGAATGATGCGTGAAATCTCTACTGAAACATACAGAGCAATACAGTTTACGCGGACAGAAATAAATAACAAAGGCGTATTATTTGGAGTTGTTATGCTCAAACATCGAGTACTGGATCTTGTCTTAAAATACTTTCATAAAAGATGGCCTAGTTGTATAATCTGTTTATACAATGAACACACCCATAAAACCGGTATAATTAATGAAAAAGGAATTATTCGAGTGGTTAAAATATCTCTCAAGGAAGTCGTGCAAGAAATTAGTAGAACTCGTCCTAATATACCATATTTTGAGGATATCCAATTTTCTGGAGAGCAAATTTTCGAAACACTTTACAATTCACAAATTATTACTGAACGAGAAAATCCTCGCTACTTTAAAAAAATGATCCCTAACTATTGTTATGAATTACCTGGGATGAGAAATGGTGTAGAAAAGCGTTTTATTTCTAGGAATAAGAAACTTAATGAATTTCTTTAATAAAATTTTTTCTTTAAGTGAATTAAAAAGAGAATCATAGTCTATATAGATTAATCGCATTTTGACCGAGTATTTTTTTCATAACCGAGATGGCTAAATTTTGGTTAAAATATCCCGAATTAATTTTATCTACTAACACATCAGCGATCAAATCTTTAGCAAGCAGTAATGAGGCATAGCTATGTTCAATAAGCATTTGATCTCCTCCCCACGCAAAGATTTTATTGGAGGGCACGATTTCAAGCCATTCGCTTAGTGCTCTTTTGTATGAAGAGATAGAAATATCGGAGAGCCAACACGCATCAAGATACACATTGGGAAAATATTTTGCTAAGACCCCCACTTCTTGAAGATATGGATAGCCGCCATGGAATAAGACAAAATTAACCTTTCGGTAATCCCTAAATAAGTTTTCAAGGAGTAATGGGTCAGAATTTTTAAGTGTATTAAAATTCCCCGCATGGAGCCCTGTATGAAATTCATAGGGAAGTTTAAATTCAGTACACTTCTCACATACAACATGCATCATGAAATCTTGAAATTTTTTTAATTCTGTTGGAGTAGCACGTCGAATCCCATTATTAAAAATCTTTTGAGCTTCTGATTTTTCAACTTTATCATAAGAAATGATCCGTAAATAAGCGAGGGAAGATTTCACGCCGATTGCTCCATTTTCTACAGCCATATCAAAGGCAATATCTAGAGCGTTGAGATACTCATCGAAATTTTCAGCTGAGCTATGAATTAATTTTTTAGCAGTGGTTAATCCCCCCATGATTAGCTCTTCAAAATTAATTATCTGCACTAATCTCTCATCATCAACAATATCCGTTTTTAATACGCATTTTTCGCTAATTTCAAGAATCATCCGGTGTATGTTCATTAAATCAAGAACCTGAAGTTCCCATTCAACATGATTTTCATTTTTTTCGGTAATACGTTTCGAAATTATTTCCCAATTGGAATCGGTAATTTGATCCCCTTCAAGTCCATAAAAGTCTTGTAAAGCCTTTATTAAATATTTGTAATATACCGTGGTTCTTACACTTTCCAAATAGGGTTTTATATCTTCCCATGCTAATCTATTAAGAGCAATAGGTTTCATTCCTGAGGATACCAAATCACCATAGAGATAAGAATAAGCAATAAATCTCATCAAATTCAGTTTAATTTTTTTGCTGGGTCTAAATATAGGCAATTCTTTTCCCAGATGCTCATGAGTGTCAACAATTTGTACTTTATCTATTTCTTCACGGACTTCTTTCCATAAACTATTTTCCATCATAGTTTCCTCTTGATTAAAATAAAGGTAAGAATTAAAACTTTAGTTATTTATTAATATAGGCAAAAATAATAAATCTTACTTTAGAAAAGAAGCTTACATTATTCTTTGCCTGTTCACAATGCCCATAATGTCAAGAGTGCCCCAGCGAAATCAATAATAGTAAAGATGATGATAATCCAATGCGCAAGACCTAGCAATACAAAAATTAAAAAGAAAATAATTACCGTTGATCACGCTTGGACAGTCCATAGAAAAAATTGTTTCATTTCTTTTTTTTGAAGCCCAAATCTGAAATAATAATATGCCAAATACAACAAAATCATTCCAAACATACGCCATCCTAAATCAGCTGGGGTGGATCCCCCTCCCATTCTTAACACAATCTCAGGGGCAATTAAAAGAATTAAGCCCATAACAGCCATGTAAATTCCGAATGCAAAATGATTATCGCCGCTCGATTCATAATTCTAACCTCTATCTATTTAGTTATTATTATACTTTAGAAAAATAATTTAATCAAATGCGTTTAAAATACCATCTAATCCAGTTACAACTGCTACTTTATCTTTAAACTCTTTTATATTAATTATTTCAACGATATTATATAAAAAGAGTATTTCGAATTTACTCTTCAAATGCCTTTAATATCTCATCAAATCTCTCTTTTACCATCCTCTTCATAAGGGGATCTTTATGAGTGATGATATAGAGTTTTTCCTCCTTGATGCCTTGAAACGTGATATCTGCTACTTCTTGAGGTGTCATCATTGAAGTTTCTCCGAAGACATCTCGAAACCTTGCCACATATACATCACCTCTCGTATCTTCAACTGATTTATCTGGGTCATTTTGGAGATCCTCCGGACGATGAATATCGCCATAGAGGATTCTTGTTTGAACTAATCCAGGGCATAAAACCGAAACCTTAAGCTTACTTTCTTTTTTTAAATCTAAATCATTTCGTAAAGTTTCCGTTAAGGAAACAACCCCATGCTTGGACACTCCGTAAACACCTCCTCCGGGACCTGAGCCGGATATTAAACCTTCCATAGATGCCGTATTAATAATATGACACTCTGTATCCTGTTTTAACATGATAGGAGCAAACACTCTTACGCCATGTATTACACCCCATAAGCATACCCCTAGTTGCCACTCCCAATCTTTTAATGAGTAATTCCACACGTATTTCGTATTCCCAATTCCAGCATTATTAAATAACAAATGTACCGCTCCATATTCTTCAAGTGTTTTTTTTGCTAGTATTTCAATATCGCTCACTTTTGACACATTTGTTACCACGATAATAAACGTAGCTCCGATCTTATTCATTCTTTTTTCAGCTCTTCTTAAGTATTTCTTGTCGATATCTGCTAGTATGACTTTCATACCCTCTTGAGCACAGCGTTTTGCTAATGCATAACCAATTCCACTAGCAGCTCCAGTGATAACTGCTACTTTATCTTTAAATTCTTTCATTATTCTTTACTACTTCAATTTTAATATTCAAAAAAAGTATTTAGATTAAAAAAACTTTTTCCTTAGGAAATTTAGAATATATTCTTATTATCAAGGGAATATGGAAAGAAGTAAAAAAAGATTTAATTATGGATTATTTTTCATAAATTCTATGATAACATTAGCCAGCTCAGGACCTTTATCCTCCTGCACAAAATGGGAGGCGTCTTTAATCGTAGCGTGGTTTTGTCCCTGAGCACCTGGAACAAGTTTTTGCCAAGGTATGTACCCACCTGCGGTGATGGCATCTTTATCAGAAAATGCTGTTAAAAATGGTTTTTCCCATTTTTGAAAATGTTCCCATGCGTTAGTATTTGCTTCGAACTCTGGATCATCTTTACTAATTGGGACTAAAGATGGCATAATTCGTGCCCCTGCTTTGTAAGTGTCATCTGGGAATGGAGCATCGTATCCTCTTAAAACAT
>JAHQWS010000120.1 GCA_029856295.1 Promethearchaeia archaeon | reverse complement strand
ATTTTATTGAAATAAATTCTTCTTAATTCTGCTCAAACTCCAATAAATTTAAATACGTCTTCGAATATAATAATAACTAATAACAATTAAAAATAAATTAAAAACAAATTAAAAGCAAAAACTTTAAAAAATTTTTTAACGGAGGAATAAAAAATGGCTAAAAAGAAACACGCATTTGCATGGAGTCCAATTCGAAGGCTCATGAAACAACAAGGCGCGTCAATTGTCGCCCGAAATGCAGTAAATTTGTTAATTGATCATCTTGAAAAAACTGCAAACGGGTTGACTGAACAAGCTCGAGCCTTTACCATGCACGCGAATAGAAAGAAAATTACCAAGAATGATCTATTACTTTCAATCAAATATAAATAAAAAGATAAATCATTCTTGACCATTTACCAAATTTCTTTATTTTTTTTCTTATTTTACTTCTTATTTTCAAATTCAACTTAAAATTGGTTTTTATTTTGCGAAAAATTTTATAAAATGCAATAATTAGAAACACAATTTGTATTAATATAGTTTTATTTAGAAAAAACCTAATAGAGAATAAAAATGACAGAAAAATTATGGTATAAAGTTGCACGAAATTTTGTAAAAGCAGGAAAACTTCCCGTACCAATAACTGACACTGTTATTGAAATATTAAAAACACTATTGACTGAAGAACAAGCAAAATTCCTCATCCAATTTAAAAAACTCTCTTATAATAGCGAAGAAATTAAATCCTTAACTGATTTAGATGATAATGCGCTTGATAAAATGCTTAATGACCTTATGTATGCAGGAGCGCTTACTGGAATCCCCAGTAGAAGTACAGGCATCATGGTTTATCGAGTAGCGCCGTTTCTTCCGGGGTTACTTGAATTTACTTTAATGCGAGGTGAAACTGGTGAAAAAGATAAGAGATTGGCTCATTTACATAAAAAATTTTTTGATGATTTGGTCGAAGGAACTCAAAAAAATTATGATCAAATCATGGTTGAGTATGGTAAAGTTCCTGGAATTGCAAGGGTTATTCCTGTCGAGGAAGAGATCGAACCAAGGCAAGAAATAGTGCTACCCATGGAAGAAATCTCGAAAATACTCGATAATTACGACACTATAGGGGTTGCTACATGTTATTGTAGACACCGTAAAGATCTTATCAATGAACCTTGTAAAAAAACAGACGATAGGAAAAACTGTTTTTCCTTTGGCAGAACCGCAGAATTTCTTATTTCTCAAGGCTTTCAAGAGCGAATTTCAAGAGAAGAAGCACTAGAAATCTTAAAAAAATGCGAAGATGATGGACTTGTTCATAAAGCTTTCCACACTAATTTGGATCCTGCGAGAGAAATTGATGGGCTGTGTAATTGCTGCCAATGCTGTTGTGGGACTTTTGAGGGCCATTACGCTGGAGCGTTCCCTTTAATGGATTTAACATCTTACTTGGCAAGTGTGAGTGAGGACGATTGTGTTGGGTGTGGCACGTGTGTTGAAAATTGTAATGCAGATGCTATCGAGCTCAAAGATACTATTGCTGTCATAAATGAAGACAGATGTATAGGTTGTGGCATCTGCGCTCATTTATGCCCTGAAAGTGCCATAAAACTAAATAGAACTGAAATGAGAAGGGTATTTATCCCACCACCAAAAATAGAAAATCTTTAAGGTTTGAAATTTTTTTTTATTTCTCTTTATATCTTTTTTGACATTTTACTGATCTTTTAAGTTAATTTGATCTAACCTTTCTTTAAGAATTTCTGCCATTCGCTCTACATGGAGGGATATAATTTTTTTCCCCCCTTCAGAACTTGCAAATTCACGGGGATCCTTGCCAAGAAGCCCAAGTGGTTTTTCATCCTTATCTTTTGGAAGATTTTCATTTTTTACGAGTTTTGGTTTTAAGCCCATCATAAGGGATGTTTCATTCGCAGCAGCATGATCTGTTTGTATTCCAAGCCCATCTGATTCATTATCTCGCCAGCATGTATATAGCTCAAGACCAAACTCTTCCCTCCACTTTTTCCTACTTTGATAGAAAGCCATGGTCGAAGGACTATGACCATGTGCTACTACAATCCTAAACCCCGCCCTTTTAAGTTGCTTTAATATCTCGGCAAGAATTTGCTTAAAAAAGCTTTTCTTTACCCAATAAGCGCTCCCTAAAAGTTGTTGAGGGTGTTGTGAGGGATAACTTTGAATATCCATTCCATAATATTCTTTTTCGTTAACAGTTTTGGAATTGTCAGGCCCTAGAAAGAGCATGGGAAGGACAATACCACCAACTTTTTTGGCAAGTTCTATAAAAAAGCCGGATGATATCAATCCATCTGCTCCCAATGGCATATGCCAACCATGCCATTCAAGAGTACCTAAAGGTAAATACGCAATTGGAGCTCGTGATAATCTCTCCTTAAATTCTTGAGGTGTTAATTCTACATACAGTATTTTTTCTGACAACATTTATCACTCCATTAACTTAGGTAAAAAAAATATGGGGGCATTAAAGTCATCTTGGAATCCATTTTGGAACCGTTTTTTTATAGGTTAACCAATCCTCACCGAATAATTCTTCAAGAACTTTTTCTTCGTTATTTACCATATTATTATAAATCAAGGTTACAACAATGAAAAAACCTAGGCAAATAAGAGATATCGATAAGAATAAGAAAGCCACATATATCAAAAGGACTCCAAGATACATCGGATTTCTCACATGACCAAGAATTCCAGCTGTAATAAGCGTATTTGATGGGCCATTATGACGGAAAAGAGCATCATGCGATAATTTTATGAATATTAAAGCTATTCCCAGAGTAATTACACAGAGAATTATACGTATAATAAAAGGAACAAAATCATTTAACCAAACCGATATCCTGAAGACATACGAATCTAAAAGTGAGATTATTATGAATGTGATAGGTAGCCCTGCTTGTATTAAATGAGAATACTTTATTTCCCTTCTTATTTTTTCATTATCATTTGACGACATTTCATATTCAAAAATCTTTACTGAATTTTATAATTTTGCATGTTTCAAGTGTTTTTATTAATTGAGTAACAGTATTTCCTTTAAATAGGGATGATCTAACTATATTGCATAAGAGTTTCTAATAATAGGTGAAACTTATCCTTGTTAATCCTCAAAAAAAAGAAAGAAATTAGACATTTAAAGGATCATCTAATAAATTACCTTGAGAATTATTGGAAAAAAAATCATAATCCGAGCCTTAAAGAAATAAAGAACGACTTAAATGTAAGAAACATCCAACTATTAAAAAAAACATTAAGACATATGAGAACATATAAAATTCTGGATGGTTCGTATGACGATAATGGAGTATATAGAATTTATCCTTTTAAATCATTAACGTCTGAATCAGTTCTTTATTCAAACGTATTTGAGCTATAACCATAATAATTTCAGAAAAAGTTTTAAATAGAAGAGTTTTGGCTCCAACCTTTTATTCCAGTTTTTTGTGTTTTCAATTTAGTTCTTTTTAATCTTTTTATTGCATGTTGTACATAGTTATCGTTAAGTTCTATACCAATACAGAACCTATTTAAAAGTCTACAAGCAACATTCGCAGTTCCAGTGCCAACAAAAGGATCACATACTAAATCAATTTCGTTTGATGATACCGAAATAAGATGCTTATATAATTCCAATGGCTTCTGAGTTGGATGGAGTGTAGCATTTTTTCCATTTTTCGTTTTCTTTATCATATCTTTTAATCTTTCATTGCCCATACATATGGGAGTTTCGATTAAATTATGCATTTTATTTTGTCCTAAGAAATTAAATGTGGGCTTCCCTTTCACCATAAATAAGATACTTTCCGTGGAAGATACATACCCGCTTTTTCTAATTTTCGGCGCAGGATTTGTTTTATGCCAAATTAGAATTCCTTTGTATTTCAATCCGTGGTTTAGACAGATATTCATTAAATCAGTAATATATTGGACGGCAAAGAATACGTACATTGAAGAATTATGTTTCATTTTCTCTACAATAATTTTAACCCATCTTTCTGTAAATCTCAAGTAATCTTCATAGGATGAGAATTGATCAAATTCAACCCCTTGTATAATATCGGTTCGATGGGTAAATTTTAAATCCTCCTTGTTCATTACATTAAAAGGCGGATCAGTTATGACTAAATCAATTATTTCATTGGGCAACCCTGATAAAATTTTTAAGCAATCTCCTTGAATTATTTTGTTTACCTTAAAGTTCTCTGTTTCCATTATCAATTAGGATTAATTTTTCTCATTATATATACTTGAAGAATTATATAGTAAAATTGGAATATTTATAATATAAGAATAACATGATATGATAGTAAAAATTGAAAAGGATGAGTTAAAAAAATGGAATTATTACGAACACCAAATGAAAGATTTGAGAACCTTCCCGATTTTCCATATGAACCGCATTATGTAGAAGTTGATGGAATCAAAATTCATTATGTGGATGAGGGACCTAAAAATGCGGAGGTTATTTTACTTATGCATGGTGAACCATCATGGAGTTTTTTATACAGACATATGATTCCCATTCTTGTGAAAGCAGGTTTTAGGACTGTGGCTCCTGATTTGGTAGGGTTTGGAAAATCTGACAAACCAACTGAACAAAGTGACCATACCTACGGTAAACATGTAGAATGGATGAATAATTGGCTGAAATTAGTTGATCTTCAAAATATAACTTTATTCTGTCAAGATTGGGGGTCTTTGATTGGTTTAAGAATGGCCATTGAGAATCAGGAACGGTTTAGTAGAATTGTTTTATCTAACGGAGGATTACCCACAGGAGAGCAGCAACTGCCTGAAGCATTTCTAAGATGGCGGGAATTCTCAAGAACTGCCCCGAAATTTGACATTAAACAGCTTATTCAAGGAGGGACGTTCACCAAAGTATCAAAAGAGGTTCGATTGGGTTATGATGCTCCGTTCCCCGATGATTCTTTCAAAGCAGGGGCCCGAATTATGCCCTCCTTAGTCCCCATTAGCATTGATGATCCGGAGCATGAACCGAATAAAAAAGCTATAGAGCAGTTTATGCAATGGAAAAAACCTTTTTTAACGGCTTTTTCCGATAAAGACCCCGTTACTGGAGGCGGGGATAGATTCTGGCAGGAAAATTGTCCGGGGGCTCAAGGACAAAATCATACTACGATTAAGGACGCCAGCCACTTTGTACAAGAGGATAAAGGACCTGAACTTGCTAAAGTCATTATAGAATTCATTAAAAATAATCCATAATTAAAATCTGCTATTTTTTATATCTTTTTTCGATTTATTTTTCTCTCATATTGAGAGAATAGAATAGTCCAAGATGCTTATAGGCTATTGGACAGGTTCGACTGGTTTTAGCCATCATTAATAAGGCATTTAAATGTAACCTTCATGTAAACAATTTTTAATGAAATTTTTTTACTATTTGCCCTCAATTATTTGAATTTATCATGTTTGCTCTAAGTCTCTCTACATGATAAAAAAGTAGGAATCTGTTTATATAATCTTTATAGACAATCTTCCTTTATCTCATCAATCCTTTCATTTGTTTTTTTAATGGTTTTTTCAACAACACCTACTTTAGTTTCTATCTTTCCATCTAATCTCTTGAATTCGTTTGCAATTAAGTCATTCTGATAGTTTGAGAAGTTAACAATCCAATCATAACAGAAAATAACATGGCTTACCAATTTCTTGTCCTTAATGTATAAAATCAAGGAAATATAAAATTGAATATTAAAAATAAGAAAGAAAAATATTTGAGTTATTACTTTAAATTTTACACATAAATTCAAATTTGCTAAAAACAATTTAAATAATGAGATGGAAGAAAATAATAATATAATTAAGATCAGCAAAGAAAGATTAAAAAGATACAATGATAAATTAGAGTATTTAAATCAATCAATTAAATATTTAAATGCTTGGACTAAGAACGTCGATGTGAAAGAATTTTTAGAAGATTTAGATATGCAGAAAAAATATGGCATATTTCACGCATTTCAGATTACTGTTGAAATTATTACTGATATTACAGCTATGGTAGTAAAAGATCTAAAAGTTGTACCTAAAGATGATTATTCTAACATTGAGATTTTAAAAAAAAAGAACGTTATTACTTCTGATTTAGTTGCAAAAATTAGCGAAGCGAATGGTCTGAGAAATAGACTTGTCCACGATTATAATGGGTTGGATGAGGATCTTGCATATAGTAATTTGTTGAAATTTTTAAAAGATCTTAAAGTATTTGAGGATGAGACAAAAAAATGGTTGAAAATGAATTATTAAACCGAATTCTTGACGATTTTTCTGATGTAATAGAAAATAAAAAGATTTTAGGAATTTTATTATTTGGTTCTTATGCAATAGATCAAGAGACGAATAGAAGTGATATAGATATTTGTGTTGTAGCTCCAAATGAAAAAATGATTGATCTTCTCTCATATGTCTGGCAAAAAATTAATGTTGCTTTAAAAAAATATGATGTACGCATGTTCTCAGAATTACCTCTTTATATAAAAATCCACGTCATTAAAAATGGTATTTTAATATATTCACCGAATAAATTTGATTTATATGAGTATTTCTATTTTTACCGAAAACTCTGGGCGGACCAAAAACATCGACAGGAAATTTCAAAAGAAGAATTAATATCTTTTTTAAAATAATGAGTTATTTAATATAGTGAAATGGAACTAATAGAGTATAAAAACAAAAGAATCTACGTTGATAATGGTTGTTTACATTTACAAGGTTTAGGTATTAATAACATTAATGATCTTAAGGGTCTTGAGAAAATTAGAGATCTTGAAGCATTATATCTTTATGCAAATCAAATTAAAGAAATTAGGGGTCTTGATTCCTTAGTAAATCTCAGAGTATTGTTATTGCATTATAATCAAATTACTGAAATTAAAGGTTTAGAAAATCTTAAAAGCTTGGAAGTTTTGAATCTACTCGGTAACGAGATTGTACATATTAAGGGGCTTGAAAATCTTACCAACTTAAAAATATTAAATCTTAGTGAAAATCTAATCACGGAAATAAAAGGTTTATCAAATCTTACAAATTTAGAACAGCTATACCTAAATGAGAATCGAATTTCAACTATTATTGGACTGGAGAAATTAAGAAATTTAAGAATATTTTTTATAAAAGGAAATCCAATCCCCAAAGGTTTATTAGATAGATTAGGAGGCTTAACTCCTGATGGCAGAGCAAATAACACGCGTAAGTTTGCGGAATATTGTAATAAATTGGAC
>JAHQWS010000119.1 GCA_029856295.1 Promethearchaeia archaeon | reverse complement strand
GTCGTACTAATTCTAAAGCCTCTTGGTCAATTTTTTCTTCCATATTCCTCATATCAAGTGTAATTTCTTCCTATTAGGGAATTAGATACCAATAAACTCTTTTTTCTTCAACACTTTTTTTCCTGATTGCTAACCTAATTAATATAAAATAAGTTTTCACTGAAGAACTATTATTAAAACAAAGTATATTCTTCTATGATAAAAATTAATTTCCTAATATTTTAAATTTATTAGTTATGAAATAAATAAAAAACTATTTAAACCTTTATAGAAAATTTAAATCTCAGTAGAGGAAAATAGGATAAATATTAGCTATAATTAAACCTATAATTCAAAATCTTTGAAATTTCTATTAAGAACTTCATCACAAATCTGTCCCCCTTCACTAGTTAAAATCCACCCAGAGGGCTCTTTTTTTACAAGACCTAAATTTTCGACTTCATTTAATATTCTTTTAACCTCATCCTCTGTTTTGCGGATATTGAAGTCAACATTTAAACTCAATATAATATCATCGATCTTAACAGGACCACCAAATTCATCTTCCATTACACCAGTGGCTGCGATAATCTCTCTTTGTTCTAACATAGTTTTATCCATTTTACCCGATACTTCATCAAGGAGCCACGGATATTTTGCTAACATTTTTTTAATTCTTGATTCATCTCCAGAACGAAAAATCACATCAAAATCTTCTCTTATTTGCTTTTTTTTCTTTCCCATTGAGTTCACCTTGATTCTCTAAGAATAAATATCAGTTATTATAATATTTTTTCTTAACACTAATAAATTTTAACTTATCAGATTAGAAGAAATTTATTGTTTTAGATTTAATTAAGATTAGATGCTTATAGATTTAAAAAATTCGAAAAAAGGAGCTTATTTTAATTCAGATATATATTTCTCAACTTCGTCTTTTGAACATAATTTAAACTTTTTATCTTCAGATTTAATATAAGCAATCCTGATATTTTCTTTAGTTGGTTCTTCATCAATAGATTCTTTAAGAGCATTCAGTGCTAAGTTAATAATATCGCTAAAGCTCATATTATCTTTATAATTCTTTTGAATATATTCTCTAGCTTGAGCCTCTCCACTTCCAAGAGCATAAGCTTTGTAAGGTCGATAAATTCCACTTGGAGAGGTTGTATAAATCTGGGGACCTGTACTATCAACGGCAATAAAAAACAATGAACATCCAAAAGGTCTAATACCTCCGTATTGAGTATATATTTGTTTTAAATCGGCAATAGATTTTACCAACATATTTAATCTAACTGGTTCATCATATGTTAATCGAAAAGATTGTGCTTGAACTCGGGCATAGTTTATTAATATTCTTGAATCTGCATGTAATCCTGAAATTGCCACGCCTATATGTTCATCAACTTGAAATATTTTGTCAATGGAATCCGGATCCATTAATTTTGAAGGAATTTTTATTTGAGCGGCTAAACATACCCCTTCCTTGGATCCAATCGCAACGGCTAACGTACCACGTCTTACTGCTTCTAAAGCATATTCAACTTGATATAAACGCCCCTCTGGACTAAAAACAGTAAGGGCACGATCATATTTAATTTGTCCTCCACCAAACATAGTAATTACATCCTAATATTTTTTGTTATAATTCAGAAATTTCTTAATAATTAGAAATTTTTACAGAATTTTAATTTATTGATTATAAAAAATTATGACTTAAATCTTGTTGGATGCTTTTAATATCGCTAACACCGTGTCTTTGAAGACATCCTCAACTTTTAGTCCATCTTTAGCACTTGTTTCATAATATGATAGTGCTTGTAATTCGTTTTTTAAAGATTCTCCATCTTGTAAAGCTACCTCTCTATTGCCCATTTCAGCTAAATCCAGCTTATTACCTACTAAAATGCTAGGTCTTCCCGCTATTACTTTTTCCACTTCAGTTTTCCAGTCTAGTAAATTAGCAAATGAACTTCTTCGAGTTAGATCAAATACGTATACTATCCCCGTAGCACCTCGATAAAAGGGTGGACGGACAAAGGAGAAATGTTTTTGACCTGCTAAATCCCAAATTTGCAACTTGATATTATATTGAGGAAATTCAGGTAAATCAACAATTTTAGTTGAGAAATTGCTCCCTATTGTCATTAAGTAATTTTCCTTAAATGAGTTCTCAGTATATCTTAACACCATGGAGGTTTTTCCGACACCACCATCGCCTACAACGCATATCTTGTAAATGAAACTTTTTAAGGCAGACATTATTATCAGTGAAGTATGCTCATATTTAAATTATAATATATTATTATAACCAATAAATAATAATTTTTTATTTTATATTTTTGCAATTATTGGTTGTATTTATGAGTTCCCTTGAAAATAAAATTGAAAAATTTGCTAAACTGATTATTGATTCTAAAAATATCGTTGTTTTAACTGGAGCAGGAATGAGTACCGAATCCGGGATTCCAGACTTCAGAAGCCCGGATACCGGCTTATGGACCAAAGTAGATCCTGAAAAATATGCCACCATACATTCTTACGTCGCAAATCCCGGAAGGAATTTGAAAATGATGCTTGAATTGGGAACTAAGATTTTTAGGGCTAAGCCGAATAAAGGCCATAAAGCCCTAACTAAACTCCAAAAATTGGAAAAATTAATCGGAGTTCTTACACAAAACGTCGATGGTCTCCATCAAAAGGCGCGTACTCAAAATATTGTGGAGTTACATGGGACTGTGAATGAGGCAAAATGCATGAGATGTAAGCGAGTTTTTCCTATAACTGAAATGATAAATCAAGTAATGAAAGGATCTACTAGTCCTTCCTGTGGGATATGTTTTGGGTTGTTAAAACCAAACGCAATATTTTTTGGAGAACCTTTAGAATCTGAAACGCTTATGAAAGCGGACGAAATGATCGCGGATTGCGATTTATTAATCGTGCTCGGAAGTTCGTTATTAGTCTATCCAGTTGCGTTTTATCCTCATAAAGCGTTATCATTAGGAGCTAAATTAGCCATCATCAATATTCAGGAAACTGATGTAGACCAAGACGCAGAAGTCGTAATACACGAAAAAATTGGTGATACTTTACCAAAAATCATACAAATTGTGGAAAATAAAATTAATGCATGATTTTTTTAAGTTTTTAAAAAAAAAAAAAGTAAAATAAAAAATCCTCTGTGAATTAAAATTCACATCGGACAATTTAATCTTTTTTTCATTATCCGTAACTGCAAAAAGCTAAAGCTTCCGCTAGATTAGTTCTAATAGAACCAAGCATCTCTCTCTGACCCTCCATGACACGATGTACTAATGGGACATCCCATAAATAGGGAGCGTTATTACAAGGTCATTAGACGACTTCTCTGGGTCTTGCCCAAGTTTAATCTGAAGGCTTACCATTGAATGGCGGCCTAATTGTCTATGAGATGGGAGGGTTTTCAACTCATTGCCGTCCTGCCAATTTTTATTTGAGGTATCATCCGTTAATTGGAGTACCAAAAAAATTTGATGACTTGAATGACTTGTAATAACTAAATATAATAATGTTGTTATTATATTAAAATCTAAATAAAAATATGAAAAAAAAGATTAAAAGAATGAAAAAAAAAATAAAATCATGTCATTTAATTAAAGAACTACTTCTCTTATTTTCTTAAAACTTTCTTGTCTACTTTACCTACCGCGGTTAGAGGAATATCATCCATAACATGGACTTTTTTTGGAACCTCGTATGGCGAGCATTTTTCCTTTGCAAAAGCTATGATATCTTCTTTTAAAGCTTCCTCGTTTCCGTCATATTCGTAATCAGGGTTTAATTGGATATATGCGTTGACAATTTCGGAACCCGGTCGATCCGGATTGGGTTCTCCAATCAAGGCAATCGCTCCTATTGCGGGATGTTCAGCTAATACGTCCTCTACTTTACTGGAAAATACTTTAAATCCCCCTACTATAATCATATCTTTTGTACGATCAACAATTTTCAAGTATCCATCATCATCAATAAGCGCTACATCTCCAGTGTGCATATATCCATCAGCATCAATAGCTTTCTTAGTCTCTTCTGGTTTGTTATAATAACCCTGCATGACTAGCGGACCTTTTACGCAAATTTCACCTGGTTCTCCTACAGGAACTTCTTTTCCAGTTTCTGGATCAATTATTTTTAATTCCACATTCTGAATAGGCAATCCAATTGTACCTAATTTCTTTGTCCCTATTGAGGGATTCATTGTTGATACAGGGGATGTCTCTGTCATACCATACAATTCCAGTAATTTTCCTTCTCCAATTATACTTTCTAATTCTACCTGCGACTCTTTTGGAAACGGAGCGGCTGCAGAAACACAAGTCCCTAATGCGGAATGGTCCAGCTCTTTAAATTTGGGATTTTTTATTAACATTTGGTATAAAGAAGGAACGTTTACTAGATTGGTTGGATGATATTTCTTCATTTCTTTTACGATATGATTTGTATCTCTGGGGTTAGGAATGAGAATTTGCGGCCATCCGAAATATACCGCGCCTTCGGCGACCGTTAATCCTGCGATGTGAAATATAGGGAACCCAGAGCATAAAACTCCTTTTCCAAATTCCCATTGCAGCCATTTTGCAATACTTAAAATATTAGACGCTACATTTCTATGATTTAACATTGCTCCCTTTGGAGGGCCTGTAGTACCTCCCGTATACTGAATCCATCCGATATCATCTGGAGTTAATTTAATATTTGGAGGATCCGTAGAGAAATCTCCATTTAAAACATCCTTATGGAAATCAAGAACTGTTTTTCCCTCTAATGGAGTAACTTTTCCTTTTGGAATTTTTCCTAAAGCTTTACCAAGTATTTGGATTATTTTGGGTAAGAAACTACCAACACTAGTAGTGATTATTAGTTTTGTTGGTCCAATTTTTGAGGCAATTTTTGTAATATGACCTGCAAAAATTGCATCTAAAGTTACAAGAGCTACTTTTTTTCCACCTGAACCAAGGTCATTTAATTGATATTCAATTTGCATTGCTGAGAGAAGCGGTGAGACACCTGAGATGATACATCCTGCTCTTAATGCTCCAATTAATGAGACAATATATTCGATAGTGTTTGGTAAATTTATACCAACAACATCTCCCCTTTTAAAACCATTTGCTATAAGCATATTAGCAAATTTATTTGTCATCTCATCTAATTCCTTGAAGGTTACCTCTTTTCCTAAATATGCTAAAGCAATTTTCTCCGGATAATCCAGAAATGTTTGTTTAATCATATCAACATAGGTCGTTTCAAATTCTTTAGGATCTATATCCTTGACATAAGGATCCCAATTTTTCTTCCAAAATTTTGATGCGTATACATTTTCTTCTGACATTTATACCACTAATTTCTTTTTTTTATTGGTTTAAAAACTTGTTATAATAATAATTGATAGAATCAGTTATAAAGTTTTAATTTCAAAATTTTCAATTTAATTTTAATCAATTTCTATATTATTGTAAATAATTTTTACTTAAACGATAAAAAAATTCAAAAGGTAAATTTAAATTGAGTCTAGTAGTCTTTTAGTTGAAGTATTAAAAAAAATAAAAAATTTTAGTTATAAAAATGATAATACTAGATAAATTTACTTTAAGATTTGATTTGTTTCTTCTATTTTCGTAAGAGTTTCTTGTCAACTTTTCCTACAGCAGTTAGAGGTAGTTCGTCTAAGATATGAATCTTTTTGGGCACTTCGTAAGGTGCACACTTTTGCTTTGCGAAATTTATGATATCTTCTTTTAAAGCATCTTTATTTCCGTCATATTCATAATCAGGGTTTAATTGGATATAGGCATTGACAATTTCTGAACCTGGACGATCCGGATTCGGCTCACCTATTATCGCCATACTTCCAATCGCTGGGTGTTTAGTTAACGTATCTTCTACTTTACTTGAAAAGACCTTAAATCCCCCGACAATTAACATATCTTTGGTTCGATCGACAATCTGGATATAACCATCCTCGTCCATGATCCCAACGTCTCCTGTTCTCATATAACCATCTGGTGTGATGGCTTTTTTCGTCTCTTCTGGCTTATTATAGTAGCCTTTCATGACCAACGGACCTTTTACCCAGATTTCTCCTGCCTCTCCTAAAGGCACCGCTTTTTCGGTTTCGGGATCGACTATTTTTAAGTCTACATTCTGAATAGGCATTCCAACTGTTCCTAGTTTTCTTACCCCTTTAGAAGGATTCATTGTTGATACAGGAGATGTCTCTGTCATGCCATATAATTCCAATATTTTTCCCTCCCCTACTATACTTTCGAATTGTTTCTGAGATTCGATGGGAAATGGAGATGCCGCAGAAACACAGACTTCTAAATTTGAGTGGTCCAGCCTCTTGAACTTTTTGAAATTTATCAGAATCTGATATAAGGAAGGTACATTAACAAGTCCTGAAGGTTTGTATTGTTTTATTTGGTTGCAAATAGATAAGGCATTTCTAGGGTCTGGTACAAGGCACTGTGTCCATCCAAGATAAATAAAACTCTCACAGACAGTTAATCCTGCAATATGGAAGAAAGGAAATCCAGACAATGCTGTTCCCTTACCCCATTCCCAATTAAGCCATAATCGAATAGACATTATGTTAGAAATTGTATTTCTATGAGTTATCATCGCTCCTTTGGGGGGTCCTGTTGTGCCTCCTGTATATTGAATAAATGCGATATCGTCGGGAGCATTCTTTACGTTCGGCGGATCAGTTGGATATTTTGCGAAAACGTCATCATGTATATCTAACACTGTTTTTCCCTCTAAAGGTGTAACCTCTCCCGAGGGAATATCCTGAACAGCTTTAATTTTTTCTTGTTGATCTTTTGGAAACATACCAATAACGCTGGTGGTTAACACAAGTTTTAATTGAGGTAATTTTGAAGCAATTTTAACCAATCTTCCAGCAAAAATAGCATCAAGGGTTAACAGCGCAACATTCTTTCCACCCTCTCCTAAGTCGTTTAGTTGGTATTGCATTTGAATTTCCGACATGAGGGGAGAAACGCCTGAGAGGATACATCCTGCTCTTAATATACCTACGAGAGCAATAACATATTCTGGAATATTAGGTAAATTGACTGCTACAACATCCCCTTTTCTAAAACCGTGGTCAATTAACGCATTCGCTAATGAACTCGCATATTTATCGAGTTCCCCATACGTAATCTCTAAACCTTGAAATGCTAAAGCAATTTTATCGGGAACTTCTTTAAATGTCCGTTGAATAGCTTCCGTATATGAGATTTCAAATAAATTTGAATCGAGA
>JAHQWS010000118.1 GCA_029856295.1 Promethearchaeia archaeon | reverse complement strand
GTCCAAGCGAATGCTTTGATGAGCCTGAAGGTGGCAAGGTAAAGATCAATGAAGCCAACAGACCAGATTGTGTAGGATGCCGGGCTTGTGAAACACAGTGTCCAGAAGAGGCAATAACCATTCTCGAGGAATAAACAAAAATACTTTAAAATATATATAATAACGTTAGAAGAAATAATTTTTCAATACTTTTTTTTATTTTTTTTTCACTTTTATCTTTAAACAACTTTTCATATTGAAGTTTTAAATATTAAAATAAAATAGAAAAAATATAATTCAGTTAATAATATTCTACAAATCAGCGCATAAAAATACAATTATTTCTTTAATGTAAGTAATGACATCCTTGAATTTTATAGTTTCATTAACCCCATGAGCATTAGAAATCACACTGCTATTTCCATGAATAAGCACATCATAATTAGTTAAGAAGCCCATATCAGTTGAGCCCGAGGACCCGACAACAGCAATCCCGTTTTCAGGAACACCCTGTACCAAACTCATTACTTTCTTTATTCTTAAATTAGCTGGTGAGTTTGGATTATTTTTAAAAGCAGGATAATCATGAATAAAGGTAACTTTTACATCTAAAGCTTTACTTTTGGCTTTAGCTCTGTCAATGGCATCCTGAATTTCTTGTTTGACATCTTCGTATTTTTCGTCCGGAATGTAGCGCCGATTGACGGTTAATGTGCAGATATCAGGCACGATATTTGCTTTTTCCCCAGAATGGATAATATCGAGGTTAAACATCGGATTCATATTCATTCTTTCGCCAGTTTCAGAAGGTTTGACCCCTGGAATGTCTTTACTTTCTCTTTTTTCCACCAATGGTTTTAATTCCATGAGTTCGACTAAAATTGGCACCATTTCTTCTAAAGCATTTACCCCCATAAAATTCATCCCTGAATGGCATGACCTTCCAATAGTTTCAACAATAACATTTAAAGCCCCAGCAGCTCCTACCGGAATAATTGGCACGATCACTCCTTCCATACAGAATACCATGTCTTTCACATATCCCTGTTCTTCTAAATATCGTACTCCGGGATAAGTGCCAATCTCTTCATCGGTACAGTTCATAACTCTAATATTATACTTAGGGGTGAGCTTCAATTTCTCTATTACTTGAAGGGCTAAAATTAGGCAGGCCATAGCTCCTTTCATATCCGAAGTTCCACGCCCGTAAATCTTGCCGCTTTTGATCATCGTGGCTTCAAATGGGGGAAAACGCCACTTTTTTTGTCCATCATTAGGAGCAGGTACGACATCCATATGGCCATAGAAGCAAATATAATTTGATTGTCCATAATCCTTTGTAGCAACAAGATTAATCCGTGGACCTTCAAGGGGATACCCTATTTGCTTAACCAGCTCTTCGGGCATAAAAACTTCTTCTAATTCGTATCCCAAATCTCTAAAATAGGGGGAGATTAAATCAACATACTCTCGATAAGTATTACCCGGTGGGACCGTGGTGTCAACTCCTATAACCTTTTTCATAATATCCATAACTCGGTCCCGTCCTATATTATCAACCTCTTCATAAATTTTCTCTAAATCTATCATTATATAATAACCAACTTTGAATTTTATTAACTGGTAAAATTTATTGTAAGATAAAAGATATTCGCTAAATAAAAGTCATAAAAAAAAGGAAATAAAAGGACTAGTATTGAACCAATTATAGGTCTGCACACAGAAATACGATAAGTTCTTTAATATAAATTTTCATATCTTTCAATTTAACAGTCTCATTTACTCCATGAGCATTAGATCCGAGAGTTGCTATGCCATGTATGATAATATCATCAATATTTAAGATTTCAGAGACGTAACTCATATCTAATGACCCCGCCATTCCTAACATTTCAATTTGATCTTCCGGTATATTTTGAACTAACGACATGACTTTTTTAATTCTCTTAATAGGAGGGGTGTTTGGATTAACTCTTAGTGCCGGATACATGTAATTAAAAGTTGTTTTAACTTCAATTGCTTTGCTTTTGGTTTTTCCTCTCTCGATTGCAGTTAAAAACTCTAGTTTCACATCTTCATAATTTTCGTCGGGAATAATACGTCTGTTTATGGTCAACACGCACGAGTCGGGCACGATATTCGATTTCTCTCCCGAACTGATGATATCTAAGTTGAACATAGGACTCATATTGAAAGAATCTTTTGAACCCGGTCTTGGAAGTCCTAAAATATCCTTACTTTGGCGAGCTTCAACAATTTTTTTTAATTCCACTAACTCATTTAAAATCGGAATCATTTCTTCAAGGGCATTTACTCCAAGAAAATTCATTCCAGAGTGACAGCTTTTTCCAATTGTTTCGACTATTATATCTAAGGAGCCTGCGGTACCTGTGGGCACAAAAGGGTTAATGGCTAGTTCCATACAAAATATTATCCCTTTCAAATAACCCTTTTCGGTCAGATAACGCACTCCAGGATAATAGCCTACTTCTTCATCGGTACAATTTACGATCCTAATATTATATTTTGGAGTAAGATTTAATTTCTCCACTATTCGAAGAGCCAATATTAAACATACCATGGCACCTTTCATATCAGAGGTACCGCGCCCGTAAATCTTTCCGCTTTTAATCATTGTAGCTTCAAAGGGGGGGAACCGCCATTTATCTTTTCCATCCATCGGAGCAGGTACAACATCCATATGACCATAAAAAGTGACATACGTTTTTAAACCAAAATCCTTTGTTGCCACTAAGTTTACGCGAGATCCTTCTAAAGGGAGGGGAATTTGTTTAACTAACTCTTCTGGAACAATAACTTCCTCTAATGAATATCCTAATTCCTTAAAAAAGGGAGATATGGTATCGACATATTCCCGATAAGTATTAGCCGGGGGAATTGAGGTGTCAATACTAATAAGCGGTTTCATCAAACTCATAACTTCTTCACGATCTAAATTATCAACAGCATCAAAAATTTCATCTAAATTTAGCATAATAATTAACTCCTGTTTTGAAAATTTAAATTTTTATTTGTATGATAAGACTAAATTCTACATGATTAAAAATAAGTTATGATGAAAAAAAAATCACCATAATAAAATTCTACCACAATTTTTACAAACTCCCTCATTTATTTGTAAATTAAGGCATTTTTCATGATAGGAGGCACCACATTCTTTACATAAATAGATTTTGCCCTTAACTTCGCTAAAATCATATCCGCAATACGCACAATTACTACTAAATGAAAAGTTGGTATCATTGGCTTCAATAATTTGGGAAGTACCTGTTAGTCCAACTCCAGTTCCTACGTTGGAAGGCGTAACATAGTTATCTTGATGAGGTAACGAAACCCATTGGTCTTCTAATGGTTGTTGGGAATATTGTTGCCTTGGCGATTCCCCATAGGAAACATATCCGGATGACGGTTTCTTAGAAAGACCCATCTTTTGGGATATTTTTTCGTCTATAATGTTTGTTAGAATTAACGCTGAAGCGTATTTTCCCTTGGATTCCCCTTTTTGTAAATGTGTGTGAGAAATCATGTGAATTACTCGCCCCCCATTATTTCCAAATTCGAAATAGCAAAAAACCGGAGATTCACCCCATTTTTGTTGCAATTCTTGAGATGATATTAATACCCGTACAGCGTTATGGTTTAAGATCTGAATAGGAAATGAGCGGTATTCAAGCCACCATTTAAATTCCTCCTGTTTTATATTTTTAGCAGTTTTTTTAGTCCATTTATCTTGTTTAATTTCACTTAAGACGCCGTCCAAAAATGGGTGGTCGGGGTCTATTATTTGACATGTTATAATTGCGTCTTCGGTTCTATTTTTATTCCATCTTATATACCCCGGGAATATGGTTTCAACAATGAATTTAATACACCAGTCCGTAGTTAAAATCCAACCCCCTTTTGACACGAACTCTTTTATTTTATCATAAGAAGCCGTTGGAATTTTATCTCCTGGGCAACCTATTATTACCAGGTCGTAGTTGGATAAATCGTGCTTTAAAACGTCCAAAGGTTCAATTATTTTTTTCTCTGAAGCGTATAAATTATTAATGACTTTCTTTGGTTTTTCAAACTTACCATTAATACATAAGACTTTGCCATGCTGCTCAACTAATTTAACTACGTTTCCTTTATTCAACGCTTCCATTTTGCGTTTTTTAACTTCCGAGTAGAGATCTTTCCAGCTCATTTTTTTTTAATAGAAGATTTTTAAGATAAAAAAATTATAATTACTATCTATATAAAAATAATAAAAAAAAAACTCTTTTGTATTATATACATACAATTTCTAGTAAATTTCTTCCTAAATTTGTTAATTCATACAATTTATATTGAGATGCATTTCGTTTACCCTTTTTAGAAACCCATTTTAAAAATCTTACCAATCCAAGTGGAATTAAATTTCTATCAATTTGATAATGAATTGATTTAATATTTAATCCTAAAATTCGTGAAAGTGAAGAACTAGTAAAAGTTAAATTATTTTTAGTAAGATCAAATAAACTTTATAGAATATGCATAGAATTTATGATGGAGAATTTCTAAATTTTTCCGAGTTGGTGCTACACTTAACTTTAATAAGGTATCATATAATGTTAGAAAAGGAGGAATTTGTTTTAAATATTTATTGAAAATTTTACGTGAAATCTCATCTTGTTTTTGAGTATATCCATTATCAATAGACCTTTTCAATATTTCACTATATTAATCATCTCTGCGTAAAATAAAATTTTTTTTAGGTAGAATCGTAGTAAAAAATAAAAAGAAGAATTTAAAGAAAATTTTAGCATTAAACATCAATTTCTACTGTAACAGCTGGATGATCTGAATTTTTTCCACCTAAATAATTACATTCTTCGACGTTATCAGAAAGATCATCTGAAACAAATATAAAATCTATTCTATCATCCATGTCAAATCCTCCATCATCTTCACCTGCGATTTCCCAACAATCATTAAGTTCCTCAACTGTCATATTATAACGATTAGTATCTGATTCGAAGTTAAAATCTCCCATAAGGATTACATTTTCTTTATTTTCTAAACGATTAAGAACTGTTATTTGTTGACTTCTTTGGGAAGGATCTTCATAATTTCCGAGATGAGTAATATATATATTATAAGTTTCTCCATTAATATCTATTTCAGCTTCAATTGTTGCGGTTTGTTCACCTATACTGTACATATAAAAAGTCTTCGCATTTTTGATGGGATATTTAGAGAGTAAGGCTAGTCCAAAATTTCCTGTTACGGTTTTTGGACCATAATAAGTGTAATAATTTAATTCATTTGCTATTAATCGTACAATATCAGAGTTTCCGCTTGATATTCTACAAAAATCTGACTCAATTAACCCTATTATTTCAGGATCTTCTTTTTTTATTTCGTTTAATTGTCCTTCAAAATTTTTAATACCATCTTCATTAAAACCTTGTTGAATATTATAGGACATAATTTTAATGGAATCTATTGATCCTGATGGTTTTTTTGGAGTTAATTCGTATATCAAAGCACTTGAAATTATTATTCCAGTTAATAAAGTTAATGTTCCGATTAGTTTTAGTTTAAATTTAGTGGATTTATTTAATGCATTAAAGATTAATGTTTGTTTTTTAACAAAAAACGTGGGTAACCCAATAGCCAGTCCAATCACGAGAAATACAAACCAGTACATATCTCTAAAAAATGGTCCGATTATGGGGATATAATCCCATACAATTGTGAAGATAACGGCAAATATCATTAATAATAAAAACAGAGATGCTACAGTAAAACTCGCACCTAATTGACGAATATTTGGCTTGCATGCAATTAATTCGCGTGATAATAATGCAAAATCAATTAAAATTATCGGAAAAAGGATTAACATAGTATAGAGAGGTATTTGTGGAATTATCGTTTCTTGTGATGTTTGGGAAACCACAATTGGATATTCTTCATAGAAAGGAGGAAAATAGCTTTGATTAAGAAGAATTGTTAAAAAGAGTGTTAGAATAAATAGTCCATTCCAAATCTTAATCATCTTCATACTAATTTTGGAAATTATGTATGGTTTGTATATGATTAAATATGCGAATACTGTAATCTCCACACTAATAATCAGTAAAATAGCAAAATAATTTCCTTCGGTCCATCTTGAGATTACTACAGGGCTACTAAAGACAAAATATATGATAATAATAATACTTATTAAACTGATTGAAAGAGCACTTAATTTTTTCGAAGAAACAGAAGAGTTAAGCTCATTTTGTTTATTCTTTATAGAAACATAATCTCTTGAATTCTTCTCATCATCAAATATGTTTTGAGGTCCTTTTAATAAGCTATATAATAGTAAAGCTGCAGATATTGCAATTAACCAGCCAATTGGTTGATATAAAATATAAAATGTGATATCGAAGGTAGAACCTAATGTTTTGAGAAAAATTGATATTAAAAGGGCAAAAGATAGTATTAATCCCATTTTTAGTCCACCTTGTTCATCATCTTTTTTAGAAATCCCTTTAAGATAAATAAGGAGAAAAATCAAAAAGCATCCTACACCAATTCCAGCAATAATCATTTTGAATTGCCCATAAAGAAAATCATTCATTATTCTACAAAATATTATTATTTCTCCAAGAATTACAAAAGTTTTGTCTGTAAACTCCTCTTTTCCCTTTTTGTAAAAAATAAAGATTATTGGAGATAATAGAAAGAGAAGCGCTAGAATATTTTCATTCATAGATAAACTAATTAAATTCAAAGCATAAATAGTCTCAATAAAAACTGAAAATAACTGAAAGAACAGAAGGAACATTAAAGACATTAAAACTATTTCTGAATAGATTTTAGTTAAAAAATTCTTCAAAAATATCATATATAAAAAAATAGATATATTTTATTATAAAGTTATTTAATATTGATTCCTAAATTCAAATTTTATTGCCTTGAGAACATAGTATAAAAATTAAAAAAAATGGAACCTAAATTTTAAATTAAGTTTAATAAAGAAGAATTGAGATTTTAACCATCCAAACTAGCTTCGTCTATTTAAACTTTTTCTCATTAATAGTTCAAAATTTTCATCCTCTAAATCTTCATACAGCTTTAATTTATCAGCTAAGAAATCTCTGGAATTGATTTTAAGATTGTCTAAAGTTTCTTTTTATAATAACTTTAACGATAATCTTTTTATTTAACGCTTCCATTTTGCGTTTCTTAATTTCCGAATAAAGATCTTTTCAGCTCATTTTTTAACCTAAAAATAAAGTTTTAAGGAAATACATTTTATTTTATAAATAGTAAACGTCTATTC
>JAHQWS010000117.1 GCA_029856295.1 Promethearchaeia archaeon | reverse complement strand
TGTTAGACATGTATGATAAAATTTACATAATGGAGGCTTTAAACGATGAACATAGATCGTAATTTAATTCTTAATAGATTCAAAAAAATTGATAAATTGCTTCAAAATTTAGAAGAAATAAAGAAATATAGCAAAAAAGAATTTCAATCCAATTTTTTACTATATTTAAGTGCTCAAAGAGCCTTAGAAACATGCATTAATATTTGTATCGATATAGGTAATCATATTCTCTCTTTGAATAAAAATGGAAACCCGGAAACCTATAGTGATATCTTTGTTGAGTTGTCGAAATTAAATATAATTAATGCCGAATTAGAAGAAAAGCTAATAAAAATGACAAAATTTCTAAATCTACTAGGACATTTGTACATGGATATCAATAATGAGAAAATATACGAAATTCTCCAAAATAATCTCAATGATTTTATCTTGTTTAAAAAACACATAATTTCAAAATTTAAAGAACAATTATCAAATGAAAGTAAGAAATAAAAGAAATCTATATTCTGCTTTAAAATAACTTCAAAGAATATTTCCTGTATTTTTTAATAGCAAATCGTAAAAAATTTTGAAATTACAATTATGACAGTAACATTTCTAATGATATTAGAAAAAAAAATAATTAAGAATTCATTCACATCTAATATATAATATCAAAAATTTTGGTTTAATATAATGGATTATGAAGAATTGACTGAACTTATAGTAGAATTAGAACTAGATGATATTGCAGATGCTGTTCGAGAGGCATTGGAAGAGGATGGTAAGGACCCATTTGATGTTTTAGCCTCATTAACGGCTGGGATGGACGAAGTTGGGCGGCGTTATGATGAGGAGATTTATTATTTGGCAGATCTAATGTTAGCCGCAGAAACTATGAAGGTTGCCTTAGAGGTGTTGAAGCCAGAATTAGCTTCATCAGAAAAAGTGAAAGAAAAGGTAAAAGTCGTTATCTCAACTGTTAAAGGAGATAATCATGATATTGGGAAAAATTTACTCGGAATATTATTAATGAGTGAAGGATTTGAAGTATATGACTTAGGCAAAGATGTTGATGCTGAAACGATTGTAGCTAAAGTAAAAGAAACCGGTGCTACCATTGTTGGTTTGAGCTCACTCTTAAGTATGACTGTGCCGCAAATTGAGGTTGTTCATGAAGCTCTAAAAGCCGCTGGATTACGAGATAAGGTTAAATTAATTGTTGGTGGGGCTCCTTTAAGCATGGATTTAGCTAAGCAATTTGGAGCTGACGATTTTGCTGAAGACACAATAAAAGGTATCACTCATATAAAAAACTTGGCCGGAATCTAACTTATTTATTCCTTTTTTATTATTTTTTTTCTTGTTTAAAAAGGCTTATTAAAATTTCAAATTAATTTTTAATTTGTAATTCATAATACAAACTATATACAAAAAGCAAATTATATGAATTATCATGACTGAATCTGATTTGAAATATAAAAAAACGGCTCAGGTAATATCTTCAGCAGGAGGTACCCCCATTCCAGTATCAGATACTCTAATAAGCATTTTAAAGCATGCGGTTTCAGAAGATGACTTGGATTTCATAATGGCATTCAGGAGGAAAAAATCCCAAACATTAGTAGAATTAAAAAAAAGCAGTAAATTATCTGAAGACAAAATTGTAGAGAAGGCAACTGCGTTGGCTAAAAAAGGAGTGATGTTTAATCAACCTAATCGACAAGGAGTTATGGTTTATAGGCTATTACCTTTTATCAATGTAGGTTTATTTGAATATTTTTTCATGAAAGAACTTGAATATACTGAGGAAAATAAGGAATTAGCTGATTTATTTCTGAAATTACAGACAGAATTAAGGAATTTTGTCCAAAAAGAATATGACATAGTTATACCAATGATGTTAAAACAACCGCCAATTGATAGAACGATTCCTTTTTACAACAATGAGACAACAGGTGATGAAATTGTAATCAAGGTTGATGAAGAATTAGAAGTCCCAATCGAACAGGTACTACCCTCACAAACGGTAGAAGAAATTATTGATAAATTTGATGACATTGCTGTTGGATATTGTTTTTGCCGTCATCATAAGGATTTATTAGGAGAGCCTTGCAAACAAACGGATCAAAGAGAAAATTGTTTCACATTTGGAAAATCTGCCCGACACGTATCAGAAAATGGATTTGGGAGATTAATTTCTAAAGAAGAAGCGTTAAAAATTCTTAAGGAAGCTGAAAATGATGACTTGATTCATAAAGCCTATCACCCGAATTTTGATATAAATAGAGATGAAACGAGCATATGTAACTGTTGTAAATGTTGCTGTGGTAATTCACCCCAGAATTTAATTAGTGTAACAATAAATGCTACTAATCATAAAGCAAGTATAGATCAAGATTTATGTGTTGGGTGTGGAACCTGTGTTGAACATTGTTATACAGGGGTGCTAGAATTAAATGATGACAATAAAGCAGAGATTGTTGGTGATTATTGCATTGGATGTGGAATTTGTGCCCGTCATTGTCCAGAGAATGCGATATCCCTAATTACGGGGCGGAGAATCGTAAGTATTCCTCCAGCTCGCCGAAGTTAATATCTTTCAACTATTTTTTTTACACTTTTTTTTCAAAATACCTAAACCAATAAAAGCACAAATCTTTAATTTATTTTAAAATAATTGGATAGTATTAAAAATCAAATATTAAATGATAATTAAAAAAAGATTATTACTTGTTATTAAGTATCGACAATTAGGGTGAATTTAATGGAAAATCAAGAAAATGATCCTATAGAAGAAGAAGAAATAATTATTCGGACGACATCTGCTTTCGATTGTGGAGGAAGGTGTCCTTTAAGAGTTCATGTTAAAGATGGTAGAATCACTCGAGTTGAGGGTGATGATGCTGAAGAACCCGATCAACTTAGGACTTGTTTAAGATGCCGGGCTCTACGACAATATGTATATCATCCTGCTCGCTTGAAATATCCCTTGAAAAGAGATGGACCTAAAGGAGAGGGAAAATTTAAGAGGATTACATGGGAAGAGGCTCTTGATGAAATTGCAAAGAAACTTACTTATGTGAAAAAGACATATGGGAATTCTAGTATATTTCTTGTTACCGGAGGAGGTTATTTAGGTGCCTTACATGATGGTACTTTTGCTCTAATGCGTTTATTAACTCAGTTTGGAGGATTTTCAACTCATTATGGGAATGTTTCGTCTGAGGGATCCGTTTATGCCACACAGACTCAATATGGTTCCCCATTTGTGGGTAATAGTCGGGAAGATTTACTTAATTCAAAATTAATTATTATGTGGGGATGGGATCCTGCAAGGATGATTTCTGGTACTGATACAATTTATAATCTTATTAAAGCTAAGGAGTCTGGGATTAAAATCTTCTGTATTGATCCCAGGTACCATGATACGGCAGTAATTCTAGCCGATCAATGGATTCCTATAATTCCGGGTACTGATACGGCCATGATGGTTAGTATGGCATATATAATGATAAATGAGAACCTTCATGATCAAAAGTTTTTAGATAAATACACAGTTGGATTCGATAAATTTAAGGAATATGTAATGGGAGATGAAGATGGTGTTCCAAAAACACCGGAATGGGCTGCAAAGATCTGTGGTGTAGATGCGTCTGTTATTGAACAATTAGCTCGTGAATATGCAACAGCTAAACCAGCAGCACTAATGGATTGTCAAGGTCCAGCACGCAGTGCTATGGGCGAACAGTATAACAGGACTGCCATGACTTTATGTGCTATGACAGGAAATGTTGGTCGTCATGGCGGTAGTGCCGGAGGTGGTTTAATGGGTATCCCTTATGGTCATATGTTTTTTGGTGCCCGCATTCCGCCACCTTATAGAAATCCAGTTGAAGTTGGAGGCAAATCTGTTCGAGGCTCGCTTGATCTGCAAATAAGATTTATTAAAAGATGTCATACTAATAAAATATTTGATGCTATAGCCAAAGGCAAAGAAGGTGGATATCCATTTGATGTCAAGTTCGCGTGGTTTGTTAACACTAATTTTTTAAACCAGCTTGGTAATACTAATAAATCTGCAGCAGCATTAAAGAAGCTTGATTATATGGTCATCTCTGAACTCTGGATGACACCCACTGCTAAATATGCAGATATCGTGTTGCCGGTTACCAGCATTGCTGAGAGAAATGATATTACAAGACCATGGCCTTCAGGACCATATTACACCTTTAATAATAAAGCAATTGAACCTTTGGGCGAATGTAAGTCAGATTTAAAAATTGCCGAAGAATTATCTGATAGCCTTGATCTTGGAGAAGAAAAATTTGTAAAATATCCAAAAGTAGATCGAATTCTTAAAACGCTAGTGAAGATGCCAGCCGATACTAGAAAAAATATTCGGGATTTTAAGAAATATCAGGAGGAAGGTATCCATCGAATCAAATTAGAAGCTCCTTACGTGGCATTTAAGAAAGAAATTGATGACCCCGAGAATCATCCATTCAAAACACCATCAGGAAAGATTGAAATTTTTTCGCAGCGAGTAGCTGACCTCAAGAATCCTCATAATCCGCCAGTTCCTAAATATTTAAGTACATGGGAAGATCGAAACGATCCGTTAATTGAGAAGTATCCTCTTCAAATAATTTCACCACATCCTCCAAATAGGGTTCATTCTGAATTGTATCTTGTTGAGTGGTTAAAGGAAGTAGCGCCTCACAGAGCTTGGATCAATCCTGTGGATGCTGAACCAAGGGAAATCAAAGATGGGGATCAGATCATTGTGTTTAATAATAGAGGAAAATTAACAATTGAAGCCTGGGTTACAGAGCGAATTATTCCTGGAGTGATTTGCATCTTTGAGGGTGCTTGGTATGATCCTGATGAAAACGGCATTGATAGAGGTGGATGTGTTAATGTTCTTACAAAAGATGCTTACTCAGAAGGAGGAGCATCGGCTCTAAATACATGCCTAGTTCAAGTAAGTAAATTAGAAAATTGGAGCGGATAAAATAATGCAAGTTGGATTTTACTTTGATCAAACAAGATGTATTGGATGTAGCGCTTGCCGTGTAGCTTGTAAAGATTGGCATGATATTCCCGCAGGTCCTGAGAACTGGATGATGATACTCTATAATGAGCAAGGGAAATTTCCAGATGTTTTTGTGAGTTATCTGGTTAGACCTTGTTATCAATGTATTGATCCTGTTTGCATACCAGTCTGTCCTGTAAATGCCATCTCAAAAAGGGAAGAAGATGGAATCGTTGTTGTTGATAGTGAAGCATGCCTTGGGAATGAAGAATGTGATTCAAAATGTCTGAAAGCGTGCCCCTACAATGCCCCTCAATTTGGACCTGAAAAAGGAGCAAAGATGAGAAAATGTAATTATTGCCTTGATCGACATTTAGAGGGAAAATTACCTGCTTGTATTGAAGCATGTCGGACCAGAGCCCTTGATGTTGGCACTTTAGAGGAATTAAAAGCAAAATATGGAAGTATCAAAGAAGCGGATAACTTTAAATACTCTGAAAGAACAAAACCGGCAATTATTTTTAAACCTAAACAGTAAAAGAACTATAAATTATAAAATCTAATTGATTTTTTTATTTAGAAATATAACATATACAGATAATTCTTCATAACTTTTTTTTTAAAGATTTCTGTTGATTCTGTGTGATTTGCATCTTTGAAGGTGAGTAGTATAATCTTGATGAAGATGATATTGCTAGAGGTAAATCTGATAAAGTTCTATAAATATTTTTAATTATTGTGTTTTTTTAAATAAAGTAAAAAATTTTATTGTATTTTTATTATTACATAATGAAAAATGGTTTAAAGGGATTAAATTCTCAGGTTCTTTAGCCAATAATGTTCCTAATATACCAAAAACCCCGACAAGAATTCCAACAAAATAAAAAAAAATGAAATAACCATATGCTAAGATAATAAATCCCGAAACGCCATATACAATCAGGATTGAAATTAGTGTCATTATTTGTATGAGTCCACTAGCTTTTCCTCTGTTTTCTACAGTAGTGATGTCAGTAATATAAGCATTAAAAGTGGAATCATAAGCTTTAGAACCAAAAAATGTCATGATACAATCAAATAATATAGCAAAAGTCACTGCTAAGATAATAGGAGTCAGAAATGCAGCTAAAGGAAAAATAGCAGTCGTGATTGCCCAAGCTATGAAACCTATCAGCATTAAAGGTTTTCTTTTTCCTTTCACATCACTATAGGATCCCATTATAATGGTAGTAATTGTGGCAGCGACTGCACTTGCTGCAACCATTATAGAAACATACATTGGTACGGGGGCAATGACATTGTATAAAAATACATTATAATATTGATTTTCTACTTGCCATGCAATTTGAGACCCGCAAAAGAAATTAGAATAATAACAATAAGATACCTTTTAGATATTTTTTCACTCATATTTATCAACGAGCTGTGAGAAGATATATAAATTGAAAGTTAATAATGTAGGAATTGTAAATTATTAAGGATAATTAAAATTAACTAAAATAATATAGCTTTAGAAATCCATAAAATTAGTTATGTTAAATATTCATTATACGTCATTATCCTAATAGCTTTTTAAGTTAAAAATATTATTGTTATTGGATAATTTTTTTTAATTCTAGAATAAAATAAATAGATTTAAATAATTCAAAATCTCTTAATCAAGATTTTTTATAATTTAATAAGGTGTAATAAATGCAAATTAGACTTGATAAAAATGAAATGCCTGAACCTCCTCCAAGAAAAGTCATTGAAGAGGTAAAACTTAGTATTGAACTAATAAATCGTTATAGTCCTCAAAATGAGGTAAATAAATTAGTTGAATTGTTGTCTGAATATGCAGATGTGCCTCCAGAATCTTTAATATTGTGTTCAGGTTCAGATATTTTGATTAAGGAGTTTATTTATCTTTTTTCAAAAGGACGCCAAATTATAATCGCAGATCCAACTTTTTTCTTAATTTCTAACGTAGCGCAAAAAACTTCTTCTCCGATATTAAAAGCCAGATTAAAAGAACCCGAATTTAACTTTCCTTTAGAACCATTACTTGATGAGATAAACAAACCGACATTGATGGTTATAGATAATCCTAATAATCCAACTGGAAATTTGCTCCTAGATGAAAAAGAGGTTAAAACATTATTGGATAATGAGAATGTAATATTATTAATAGATGAGGCATACTTTGAATTTTCTAAAGTAGGTTATGCCAATTTAATTAAAAATTATCCGAATTTAACTATTTCAAGAACCTTATCTAAATCATTTGGATTGGCGGGATCAGGAATCGGT
>JAHQWS010000116.1 GCA_029856295.1 Promethearchaeia archaeon | reverse complement strand
TCTATGTTTTAATCTGAAAAAAACAGTGATATCTTAAAATGTGGAGAGAAAAATTAATCGATTTTGTAAAAGATTTTGAACATCCAGCTTGGGGCATATCTCACTTTACCCGCGTTTATGAATTGACATTAAAATTAGCTGAAATGAAAAAGTTGGATATAGATCAAGATTCATTATTTGCGGCTGCATATTTACATGATATGAGTGCCTTTGAACCTTATAGAAAGAAGAACGTTGATCACGCAGATGCTGCTGCTGAAAGTTGCGAGGATGTCCTTATATCTATAGGGTTTCCTTCAGATAAAATTGATTTGGTAAGAGACATAATCAGAACTCACATGTATTACGCTAAACCATCAAATCAATTTGAGTCAATTCTTTTTCGCGATGCGGATATTTTAGACTTTATGGGCATAATTGGAGTAACGAGAATCATTTCGATTACTGGGAAAGAATCAATGGCACCCGATTTAAAATCAGCAATTGGTCTTCTGAATAATTTTCAGAAAACTTTACTCCAAAAATTATCTACTGATCAGGCTAAGGAAATAGGCATAAAAAGAAAGAGTGAAATGAAAGAGTTTTTAGAGAATTTATCTAAAGAAACAAATAAATTTAAACTGCTATAAACGCCAATTAAATAGAAATGCCAATCTTTGGTTAAGTGATAATGGAAAATAAGAATTTAAGAATTAGCAATGAAGAAATTTTAGCTCTTGAAAGAATTATTGAATTAATTAGAGATTTTTACGAAAAAAATCCAATAAGACAGATTAAATTCAATTTTAATAGAATCAAGGAGAAAATCAACAATTTAAAAAATGAAGTAAATGGCGGGAAATATAATAAATTTAAGAAGATAATAAAAAGAATTGAATTAATTATTTGGAAAGAAATCCGTCCTAAAATTTATCATATTTTTGGGGGGCATGGAGGAGTTATAATAAATGATATAGGTTTCTGTGAATTTGATTCACCCGAATTTGCTTTAGATCGTATAATAGATAGAATGAAATTAGCTGTTGAAACCAAAATGCCCTATAATATTGAGGTTGCAATATGTTGTTTTGAATGGTTAAAAAATCAATATCCTGAAAAAATTGCAGAATTTTTAGCCTTATTTAAAAAAGGGCGTTTTGAGATTATTAATCCGACATTTTCGCAGCCTTATAGTCTAATTATCGGTGAAGAATCAAATATAAAACAAATTGAATTCGGATTAAAGGTGTTAAATCAGTTAGGACTAGATTGTAGGATTTATTATTGTTCAGAGGTTTCACTTCATCCCCAAATTCCGCAGATCTTAAACGGTTTTAATATAGAATTTTGCTCCCTCAGAACAAGATTATTAGGTACTTGCCCAACATCCAATTCGGGGAAGATTAATTGGGTAGGTTTGGATAATTCAGCAATAAGCTCGATAACAGATCAACCCGGGATCTTTAATGGAGAATTTTGGCATGGTACTTTCTATCAAGAGATTCCGGATTTATTATTCCAAGCCGTGGCCCGCCCCTTTATGAAACATCTAATATTTTCTTCTTTAGATGATTTTATCAATCCGTTACCTTTTCAAGAAGAAGTTTGGCGTATATCAAGATTTTCCGAAATATTTGGTAAATTTGTTTCCTGCTCGGAATTATTTGAGATTATCAAAACGGATGGAGAGTTTAAATATTGTAGGGATGAATTTTCATTAGGCGAATACATTTTTATTCAGAATGAATTATTTTTAAATAATAAAAAATGTGAAGTTGCCTTAATATCTGCAGAAATAGTAAATTGCATTTTAGGTCGATTTAATGGAGAGCCAAATGATTCTCTACTAGATGAGTTATGGAAAAGATTTTTGTTAACCCAAGCTCACGATAATTATGCTGTACCATATGTGCAACCAGGAGATTATTCTGCCCAACAGTTAAGTAAAATAGAATACGAAAAGCTAAAAATAAGAAAAGAGGGAATTGCAATTTCGGATTTAAGCATTAAAATTCAAAAGGAAATCATAAGAGCATGCGATATTTTTATTAGTGAGAGTCTTAAAAAATTTATAGATTTTCTTATTGAAAACTCAATGAATAAGAAAGAAGATGTTTTAGATTTATTCGTTCTAAATCCCACAATCTATACCCGGCAAGATATAGTCTCAATCCCATTACAATTAGAAAATGCTTCTAAAAGGATGCTGGTTGATGAAAAGGGAGAGTTCTTGGATTTTATATATCAAGATTCTACTATAAAATTTATTCCAAACATGCCATCAATGGGATACAAAATCTATTCTTTTATTGAACAAGATCAACAAGAATTCAATTCAGATAATAATTTTCTTTATGATATAGTAATCTTAGAAGATAATCAAACAATTGAAGTAAATTTTAAAAATAGCGAGGTTTATAGATTAAAATTAGGGTCTTCATACGATTATACTTTAACGTTAATTGACCAAATTCAAAATGAACTTGAGAATAAATTCGTTATACAAGGCGAAATTCGCAATAAAATTTTCACTATTGAAATTAATCAATATAATGGAGTAAATAGACTTGAGTTTGTTTTGAATTCTGAGTTATTGGAAGAAATTATTGTTAGACCCTCTTTTAAAATCTTAAAATCTCTAATAAACTATCCATTTGGGATTGAAGAAACAAAACGATCAAATATTCAAACGTTAGACTTTCTCTGGTTAGTGGGAGAAGATAAAAGTATCCTTTACATTCAAAAGAATAGCCAACAATTTATTATTAATCGTAAAAATTTTGAAATTCACAATTTGATAAAGAAAAAAGGTATATATGAGTTTTCAATATCTATTCTACACGATGTAAAATTTTACTCGGCTTTTCAGCAAGTAAATATGTATAAATTCAATTTATTAGGGACTGCTATTCAAGGAAACCACGAATATATTAAAACATCTGACTCGTGGGTATCAATGAATCCCGAGATTTCTCTAATTAATCTATGGAGAAGGGGCAAAAATTGCTTTATTAGAATTTTAAATGAGAGTAATAAAGAAATTAAATTAAATTTAAAAGGTTCATTAATTAAAAATTATTTGAAAGAAATTGATTTAAATTACAATTTCATAAATAAAATAGAAAAGAATAAATTAATCATGGCACCTTGGAAAATTAAAATCTTTGAACTTTAGCTAATAGACTACAGATAATATAAAATAAGGGATTTGATAGATAATTATAATACCTGTGGTAATCCTAAAACTTGTGATTGGATGAGGACTAATATTGATGTTGATGCTAGTAAAATTATAACAGAGGATGAGACAATTGAAGAACTGGTGAAGATCTATGGAAAGAATTAAGAGAAACAATTAATGGTAAATTTACCAAAGCTGAAAAATTAGGGCATAATAATATTGGTATATGTAGACATATGGCTTTTCCTTTTCCTATATAATCTAATTTTATCTCTAATTCAATTCTACATTTATTATGAACTTTACCTGTATGAATATATTTCTAATATTATAATAGACTATTAAGGAATAACCACTGATTTCACGCCTTTATACTTATTTTCTTTTTTAAATGCATCTGCTACATTATTAATACTATATTTCGTAGATACCATCTTTTCCAATGGTATACCTCTATCAAGAGCCATTTCGAGCATTTTTAAAGCCACATCAAATGTTTGAGGAGGTATTGCGAATTGCCCAATCAATATAATGTCTTTAAAACAGAGATGTCTGAATGGGCTAATCTCGATTGTTCCAGTTGGAATAAAATTCCCTAACTCAACATAAGTACCTCCACGACGGAGCATTTCTATACCTTCAGGAACAGCCTCAGGTACTCCAGCGGCCTCAACAATCATATCTGGACCAACCCCCCCAGGAGTAGCTTGTTTTATCATCTTTATTCGATCTATGGATTTATCTATGTCACCAATATCAATTATTAAATCAAAAATTCCGAGTTCCTCTGCCATTTTAATCCGCTGTTTTTCTCCACCTATAAGAAAGACTTTATACGCTCCACATAATTTTGCTACTATTCCTGCGGCTAATCCAATTGAACCGGATCCTTGAATGGCAACAATATCACTAGGTCCAAAACCCTCTTTTAATGCAGGAAAAGGCATCATTGCTTTTCTGATCCCACTCGAAACTGCAAACACATCTGTTAATACTGCTACTTTATCCGGTAATCCTTCAGGAATCTTGTAAACCCATGTCTCGGGAAGTATATATACATATTCAGAATATCCTCCAAACAAATGAGGTGGATCTTTACAAGAAATATTTTGACCATAACCTTTATTATTAATGCAAAGTGATCCCATATGATTACTTGGAATATTTCGACAATACCAGCATTTTCCACATGAAAATCCCGCATACCAAGTAACTCTATCTCCTTCTAATAACACTTCACCTCTCGCCTCAAGATTTTTACTAGCATTCTCTCCAATTTCATAAATCTCACCAAGACATTCATGACCTAAAATAACAGGAGTAGGTATTAATGACCAATTTTTAACGAGATGATGATCCGTTCCACAAATCCCACACATCTTCATCTTAACAACTGCAGCATTATCGGGTACGTTTTCTGGATATGGAAACGTTCGAGGTACAATTTTACCTCGATGTTCCAAAACAGCTGCTAAAACCTTTTTTGTTCCCTTCAATTCTTTTAAAACCCTCTTTTAATCATTTAAATTTATTTTTTTTAGTCTTTATTCTAATAATAATTATGTCTATAAATAAAAATTTTATAAAATCGTAATTTCTAAAAAATTTGAAAAAATAGAGTATTTATTGTATCATTGAAACTTAAACTTTTTTAATTATAAAACTAATTTAGAATTTTTTAGGGTAATGGTTTTTCCTTTTCAATCTCAGATGGATCACGTCCATTTTCTAACTGCTCGAACCACCATTTATCTGTAGATATTATTGCTTTTGCTTTTTCTAATACATTTTCTATTTTGTTAGAATTAACAATTACAACACCATTTATGTCTCCAAAGATTAGATCTCCTGGATTAATAATCCTTTCACCACATTTTATAGGTTGCATCACAGAATCCATATCTATAATCATTCGACTACGAATTGATGAACAAACAATACCTCTAGCAAATATGGGAAATTTTAAATTAGTTACCTGAGGAATATCTCGAACTGCCCCATCAACAAGACCACCTTTAAATCCTAAACCTTGTAGAATCCTACTTGTACTTTGACCTAAACCTGCTGCTGTCATTTCACCACACATATCTATACAAATTATTGGAAA
Organism: Promethearchaeia archaeon; assembly: GCA_029856295.1. GTDB lineage: Archaea > Asgardarchaeota > Lokiarchaeia > Sigyniarchaeales > SOKP01 > LW40-45. Next base: position 2,045 of record JAHQWS010000116.1, on the reverse strand, counting down.
TTTAGGGACTATTTTTATAAATTTCACCATACGAGCAATAATATTTCTGTCAAGTGGTTCATCAGAAAGAATCATTTTCATGGTACCCGCAAATCCAACCATTCTTGCTCCGGGCCAAATTGGTCTGATTCCTGCATCAATAAAACCAGGTTCAAGACCTAACTCATCAATAGCATCTGATACAGCACAAGTATAGAGTCTTGAATATTCTTTTAAAATTAACTCCACTTTATTCTTATCCATATTAATCACAAAATAGAAAACATTTCTATATATATAAAAAATTATTTTTGAAATAATATTAATTTGATTATAGCTTAAAAAAAAGATAATAAGTTTTTAATTAACCTAAGGATTTTAAAATGGTTGATGATAAAATCAATTTAAAGAAAAGAAGCGATACCATTTTTGAAGGCATAAAAAAAACACCCTTCAACTATGTAACGGAAGGTATAATTGAAAGTTTGGGTTTAGAAGATAAAGATATTCATAACAAACCATTTGTTGGCATAGTTAACACTTGGAATGAACTTAATCCCGGGCATAAACATTTAAGAGATTTAGCTCAAGCTGTTAAGCTAGGTGTAGCTGAGGCAGGGGGCATTCCATTCGAATTCTGTACAGTGGGGCCCTGTGATGGGTGGGCTAATGGCAATGAAGGAATGCGATATATTTTACCTCAAAGAGAAGTTATTGCGGATTCAATTGAATTAATGGTTGAAGCACATAGGCTAGATGCAATGGTAACCTTATCTGGTTGCGATAAAATTAACCCTGCAATCTTGATGGCGGCCGTTAGACTAGATATTCCAACTATTTGTGTTCCAGGAGGCCCAAGCTTTTATGAAGTAAGATTCACGCCTGATTATGTTGGAATTGAACAAGGAAATTATGAAGATTTTGATCATAAATTGAAATGCATAAGTTGTGCCACCTACGGAGCATGTGAGGTTATGGGGACAGCAAATACCATACAATGTCTAATGGAAGCATTTGGAATGACTTTACCTAATGCAGCTACAACTCCAGCAATGACAAGAATGAAATACATAATTGCAAAAAACTCTGGAAGGCAAATTATTGAATTATTAAAACAAGACCTAACTCCCTCTAAGATAATGAACCAGAAATCTTTTGAAAACGCCTTGATGGTTGATGTTGCTATCGGAGGATCTACAAATTCAGCTCTGCACCTTCCAGCAATTGCGCATGAAATGGACATCGATTTTGATTTAGAGATATTCAATGAATATAGTGAGAAGATTCCAACAATAATTAATGTTTCTCCATCGGGAGATTATGGGATAGTGGATTTGTATAAAGCAGGTGGAATTCCAGCAGTATTAAACAGATTAAAGGAGTTTCTTAATCTGGATTGTCTAACAGTTTCAGGAAAAACTATTGGTAAGCTGATAAGAAGAATAAATGTGTTAGATGATAATGTAATTCGACCTTTAGACAATCCTGTTTATCCAGAAGGAGGAACTGTGGTATTAAAGGGTAATTTAGCACCTGAGGGTGCTGTGGTAAAACAATCAGCTATTAAGGATAAAAAAATGTTAAATTTTGAGGGATCTGCTTTATGTTTCAATTCTGAACAAGAAGTAATTGATGCGATATCTCAAAATAAGGTAGAAAATGGCTCAGTGTTAATTATTAGATATGAAGGCCCCAAGGGAGGACCTGGGATGCCAGAATTATTAGCGGTAACCGCCACGCTTATGTTAAAGCGTGATTTAGACCGAGTTGCCTTAGTCACAGATGGGCGATTTTCAGGTGCTACATCAGGACCATGCATTGGCCACGTGAGTCCCGAAGCGTATGTAGGTGGTCCTATTGCAATAATAGAAAATGGTGATATAGTAAGAATTGACATATCTAAAAGAAAACTTGAAGTTGATATTTCAGATGAGGAAATTCAAGAACGATTTAAGCAATGGAAGCCATTTGAAAGAGATATCAAAAGTAAGGCTCTTTTAAAATATAAGAATCTTGTCTCCTCCGCTGCAGAAGGAGCAATATTTAAATTTTAAATAATATTTGCT
>JAHQWS010000115.1 GCA_029856295.1 Promethearchaeia archaeon | reverse complement strand
TATTTACATATCATAAAATTAGATTTAATTATTCCTTACCATAAAACGCAGTCCAACGAGTTTTTCTGGGATTCTTTTTATATTTTATCAGCGCTTTTCTGCATTTGTTTGTACAGAAATTAAAAATAGTTCCGTCTCTCCTTACAAACATGATACCCCTACCAATAGGGATGTCGTAGCCGCAGAATGAACATTTTTTTACTTTTACCATAGTTTATGTCAACTTATTCTTTGAATTGATTGTTAAAACACAACTTTTCAAATTTATCCTTCTTCTTTTGTTTTAAAAAGCTCAACTTCACCGTATTTGATAACCATAAGGTTAATCAATGTCATATCATAGGATATTTCATTGCCTCTAACTGTTTTACGCCGTTTTTGTCCTTTTCTCTTTGGCTTATATCCTATCCCTCGTTTCGAAACTAATATTTTTTTTTTAACTGGTCCATGGACATCCTTTCGCATGGGAAATCCAGATGAATCACTACCCCCGGTAATTTGGAATTCGTAGTTTGGAAACCCTACAAGACCTCCTTTTATGGTATCTCCTATTTTCATACCTTCGAAGCGAAACTTCTTCTCATCAATCTCTATTAATTTAGACAATCCCTTTCCCGGTCCAGAGGTACCTCCAGATATATTCAACTTGTATACTCTTTTCTCAGAACTCATTTTTATCAAATTTACAAAAGGAAAATTGAGATATAAAATGTCTTAAAACTTAAATATTTTATCGATTTTGAATTCTTTTTTCCTTTTTCAATGAATATAAAAAAAATGACAAAATTTATTTTAAAGAAGATTAATAAATAAAATTATAATATAAGTTACCGACGAGTCTATGCAAGTATTTGAAGTTCTTGAATTAGAAGAGTTTCCTCATATGGCCATTAAGGAAATTTTAGACAGAGAAACTGTAAGAGACATATTAAATATTGACAGTGAAGATAAAGTATTCTTACTTGTTGACCATGATTCTAAAAGTATCTATATGTGGAATGGCCCAAAAAGTTCTTTTAAACTCCAAATTTACGGAGGAATCTTAGCAAGAAAGATGAGACAACAACTTCGATTGTTCTATCGAGTATATCCTCTGAATGCTTATTCTAAAGATAATAAGAAATTTCAAGATGTAATGGAAAAGGCATTAGGAGGAAGTATAGCAAAACCATTCGAGAAGAAAGATTTTATGGAACAACGTTATGGTTCAAGTGCTAGATTAGATATCACTATTGCCACTAATATTGACATTAATAAAGCGATTGAGTATATTAATGATATACCCCCACCCGAAAACTATGAACGTAAATTCTTTTTAATTAGTGGAAATGTGTATACCGAAGAAGACATCGCAGAATCCTTTGTTCAAGAAGAAAAAACTGTCAAAAAACCTTTAAAAATGGGGCTTCTCAATAGAGGATTTACTTTTTTTAGTGATTATGATTATTCTACACGCTTAATCATTAATGACAGACAAATTCAAGGAATCGAATTATATATTCATGAAAAGGATAAATCTAAAATTCAGACCCTTGAGTTAAAAATTCCTATCTTTTCGGAAGAAAGGTTTTCTAATCCCGGAGATATAACTAACGTAGTAACTGCTTTTAAAATACCTGAAGATACATCAGAAGAAGGAAATAATCAAAATTTAGTCCAAAATCAAAAAGACCCATAAAAGGTTTTGCCAAATTAAACTAATTATTTCTATCGAAAATCTCGTTAGTTGATAACAGATAATTAAAATTTTGTATGGTAATTTTAATAATGTGTATTTTCTTTAATTACTTGTAGAAAGAGTTTTTAAAATATTATCTGCAAAATATAAGCATTAAAATATATAAAACACCACAAGAATTAATTAAATTAAATAAAATAAAAATATAGATTGAAAATGGCTAAAGCAGAGTATTATGTGGGAGAGGCTCTTTTGGGAGACTCTCCAAATTTAGCTCACTTAGATTTAATAATAGGTTCCAAAGACGGCCCTATAGGTATTTCTTTTGCAAACGCAATAAGTTCACCTAGTATGGGACATGGTGGTCTTTTGGCATGTATAAGACCTAATCTTGTGCCCAAACCGTACACTCTTATCATTCCTAAAGTAACAGTAGCCAAGATGGAAGATGCAAATAAGATTTTTGGACCAGCACAAGCTGCCATTGCGAAAGGAATTGCAGATGCAGTTGAAGAAGGTATCATACCTATGAATAAATTGGATGAGTGGCTTGTCATCGTAAGTGTATTTATCCATCCTGAAGCAAGCGATTATCGAAAAATTTATCAGTATAACTATGGTGCTGTTAAATTAGCTCTTTCAAGAGCATTAAAAAGTTATCCTCCCATTGAAAAAATCTTTTATGATAAAGATAGAGCAAAACACCCTGTAGCGGGTATGAGGATTCCAAGATTATGGAGACCTCCGTATATTCAAGTTGCTTTAGATGCGCCTGAAATATCTCATCAAATTAAAGTCGTTAAACAGCTGCCAAAAAGTGATAGAATCATCTTAGAAATTGGTACTCCATTCTTGAAAAAGTATGGTGTAGAATCAATTAAACAAATTCGAGATCTTGTGCCCGAAAAGTTTATTGTTGCTGATTTAAAGACTTTAGATGTAGGCAAGTTAGAGGTTGACTTCGCTTTTGATGCAACCGCAGATGCCGTAGTAGCAAGTGGTCTTGCATCCACTTCTTCAATTGATAAATTTTTAATGGAGGCACAACGGATGGGGATTTATGGCTTTGTAGATACAATGGAATTAGATAATCCTGTTGAGAAGCTGAGTAAATTAAAACAAATCCCAAATGTAGTAATCCTTCACAGAGCAATTGATGACGAATCAGCATCTTCAGGAACGGATGATGCTCAAAAGCAAGCATGGCAAAATATCCCGAAAATTAAAGAATTATATAAAGATAAAAAATTAGCCTCAGGTAGAGATCGTGTATTAGTAGCTGTTGCTGGCGGAATTGACCACCGTTCTGCTAAATCTGCAATTGAAATGGGCGCAGATATCCTAATAGTTGGTAGATTTATCACATCCTCGAAAGATATCGAGAATGCAATGAGACTATTGTTAAACTCCTTACCTGGATATTCAGATATCGATTTGAAGCGAATCCACACTGAGGATGATGATAATTCAATCGAGAAAAGCGGCGGCCCTAAGTGGGATTAATTTTTTTTAAATCTCTTTTTTTCTATTTGCTTAAAATTTAAACGAAATCTATTTGAATTATTATATTTCAAATTTATTAAAGTATAAAAGAAAGAAAAAAAGTAAATTCAATTATATTATTTTATTAAAGCTTCAGATGACTTTATAAATCTCTTTATTAAACAAGGTTTTGAGATAATACATTAATATTTCTATTTGAATTTCATTCAATTCTTGGTTTTTTTGTCCTTAACAGGTATGAGGTTCCCTCTGTGCTTGAAAAATAAAAATAGAAAAAATGAGTTGGTATACTTTATTGTTTTAAGCTTTCAGTCTTGCGTTACCATAGCGTACCTTATAGCTTAACAGGCCTTGATTGCGCCTGAAAGATTGGTCCGATGAATTGGGAATACAAACGTGCGTAGGCTGGATGATTGCTCACGATGCTAATTAATTCTGCTTCGTTATCCGTATATGGTGCTAGAATGACTTCTTCGGCATCCCGCGTAAGTGCAAAATAATCTCCCGCAGTGGTTAAATTACGGAATTGAATATTCCCTAGTTGCATCATCTTTTTAATGATATCCCCATATCGATTAAGGTCCCAATGAGTTGTGAGCATGAAGCGGGCAGCTTTTCGTTGGTAAGCAAATTCAGATAGAATCTGTAAAATTTCTGGTATTACAACTGGTGTTACTATTATAACTGATGATTTCGTTCTATAGATGGCATCTTTTAATGCGGCTATTAATGCATCTCGTCCTATTGTGTGCCATGTTGTAACTTGACTAATTTCTGGAATTGAACTGGAGGTTGTATGAATATCTTTTAACTTGTTTTCATTTGTTTCAGCTAATTCTGTTCCATCATCAATTGAGTTCATGAATTGAAGAGTGAAATCAGCAATCGCATCTTTTACATTTTGAATATTATCTCGAGTATTATTTGATAAACTATTTTGAAGCGTTTCAGCATTAGATTTATATTTATTCTTATGATCTTCAAGCATATCTGCCAGCATCTTATCCATATCAGCTGATTCTTTATTCCAAAGATTAATTTCAGCATCTATTTTTTCAGAACTATCTTGTTTTCCAGTGGAAAATTTGCCGTCGACATCTTTCGTCCAATTTTGATTTTTTAATTTTATTTCTCCATCAAATGTATCATAATTTTTTAGAGAGTCATCCTTGTGTCTATTAATAGCCTCATCGTATTGCCTATTATGTTGTTTTAATGTATTTTCTAAAGAATCTTTTAATTTTATTGATGTATCATTACAATCTTTAACTCCACTACGTAAGGTATTATCGATTTCTCCGGCCATATCTGTAGCTAACGTTTCTAATTCTGCGCTAATCTCATCCTGTGCCTTTTTATCAAGATCAGTAGTTTCAGTAGCAAGTGAACTATTTTCCTTTGACATAACATTTGTAATATCTGTTTTTAATTCATCTACTGTAGTTTGAGTGGTTCTAATATATTCATTGCAATCATTAATGTAGTCATCTTTAAATGGTCTCGATATTGAAGCAACTTCTTTTTCTACTCTCTCCCATCTCTCGATAAACTTTCTTTTCTTTCCCTTGGTAAAGAATAAGCCTTGTTTTGTAATATCTTCTGAAAAATCACTGAACATATTAGACGTGCTTAATAAATTCTCAAGTAAGGTTAATGCCCTATCTCTGTAAGTATTTACTTGCTCTCTTAACTTTAAATGTCTATCATCCATTTGTATATGGATATCTGATTCAACCTTACCTGTCGTACTTTTAAGATGATTTATGTGTTCAGTGAGTAAATTCGAGATTCTTTTCTTTAAATCATTAATAACTTTATCCATCCGTTCAAGGTATTTCTCAAGTATTTGTTCCATTTTGGGTTTAAGTTCGTTTGAGATATTTTGATGCCTATCAACATGTCCATCTAAATCTTTTTTCAATTCTCTTTCTAATTCACTTACTTTATTAGAAAAATCACTTAATAATTCTGCAATTAACTTAGTTAGATCATCTTTAGCTCGATTTGTTTCAGTTTCATTATCACTTACAAATGATTGAGAAATCCTCTTAAGCTCTGCATTTAAACTATCATTTATACTATGAAGGTTTGCTTCCAATGCTTTAGAGGTCTCAGTAAATCGAGCAGTTGCTCGATCTATCCTTTCCTTTTTACTTTGATTTTTACTATCTGAATCTTCGAAGAAATCTTTAACTTGAGAACTAACGGCATGCTCAACTTCCTCAATAGTTTTATTCTGAATCGCTTCGAGCTTATCAAATCTATTAGATTGATCAGCAAGAACATTATCTTTAATTTTAGCTATTTCATTTCTAAATAACTCTGATTCGTTAGTAAATAATTCAAAATAAGGTTCAAGAGGGATATATCTATTTACAATACCATCAATCTGTTTCAAGAAATTTTTCTTCACTAACATGTTAGTTATTTCTTCTACCCTCGTATATTCCATTTCGCCCTCGTCAAAAGAGAGATAAGCTTCAGAAATCGTCGCTCTAGGAGTTCTCAAATACATTAGATATACTTTTATATCATCTTCAGTTAAGCCATATCGAGTGAAAACTTCTTTGGTAAATTCTTTTAATGACATATCATTTTTACTCTATAGTTAGTTATAAAATTCTTATGAAGTCTAATTCAAATTAAATTTTATAAGAATTGGGTTATTAATATTTTGTTTTAAAGAACTTAATAATATTTATAATAATAATAATATATTTTAAACTTTACATATCATATCAAAATAAAATTTCATTAGCTATTATTTTGATTTTTTACCTATTTATCCGTGCCTATAATTTGAACTTTCTGAAAAACTATTAAGGCAACAAATAATAATGTAGAACCGATAAAAGATAATATTATAATATATCCAAGTGAGGCTTCCGGTCCAAATAATTCGAAATTCACTGAAATAATTAACACCGAGCTTGCAGCTGCTAAAGATCCCATCATGATAAAAGCACCTGAATATGAACCACTTAAGATTTTCCCGGTTTTTATTTCAGCGTTGTCAATAAGATTACTCATAATTGCAAAAGGAAATACCATTGTTCCTACTGAACTACAAAAACAAAGTGAAATTAATAGAATTCCCACTATTAGAATCATTTCATTCGACATAGGGATTAGTAATATTGAAACAAGAATAAAAGAGAAAATAGAAAAAATAAGACAGATTGAAAGAGTTTCTTTCAAACCATATTTTTCAGATAATTTCTTCCAACCAATAAATGAAAATGCTGCAAACACAATTACAACGATGGCCATTAATAGAAATTCACTTCCCCTAACGGAAATCACAAATGTGGCTAAGTTTAAAACTAAATATTGAAATGCTACAAAAGGTATCCAAAATATATAAAACGTAATTAAAAATAATCTATAATTTTTATCCTTAAATGGTTCTGCTAAATCCTTAAATATCTCATCAAATGAGAATTTCGATTCTCTTTGTTTTGGTCGTTCTTTTATGATTAGCAACATTAAAGTAAAACAAATACAAAACATTACACTCATTAATGATGCAAAAAATACTACTTGAGTATAAATAATCCTACCAATTGATGAAATAGGATAATAAAGTTTAGGGTTCTCTCTTGAAAGACTTTTAGTAGCATCTCCCATTAAAATGATTGGTCCAATCGTTCCGATAATCGTTCCTATAATCATCATTATCATATTTATCATTGAAATTTTAACTCGATTCCGCTCCTCTGTGCTTAATTCTGGAAGTAAGGAATAAATTATAGGTTGAAATGCAGCGATCATTATTCTAAATGTGAATCCAAATATTAGTAGCCAAAATATAAGGGGTAGAAACAATTCACCATACGAGCCAGTGGGTATCGGCGGAATCCAAATGAAAATAAAACTAATGGCAAGTATAGGTCCAGAAACCAGAAGTATTTTTTTCTTACCTATTTTATCTGCTATTACCCCCCAAATCGCACAGAATATCGCATAAACGAAAATTGTTGCTGAATAAATAACACCAACGATTAATGGAGGTTGCCCCATTATGTTAATATAAAATAAAAGCGTAAAAAATACTGTGATTGCCAATAAAGCAGTTAAGCCCATATTTGGTAAGGTATAAATTATTGCTTTCCCTGTTGATAATGTTCTTAGCTCTTTTATGGTCGTTTT
>JAHQWS010000114.1 GCA_029856295.1 Promethearchaeia archaeon | reverse complement strand
AACATTATTAGAAATGATTATAATAAAAATCAGATAAGGATATAGTTATTCCTCGTTGTTAAAGTAAAATATTGACTAATTAGCTGTAAGAAATGCATTTTGTCGATTTTCGTAAACTAATAGAAAATATTATAAAGGCTTACTTCTAAATTAAATATTAAAAATTATTTTCGATTATACTAGGATAAAAAACTAAGTATTTAATAAATTAATTCCATAATAACTAATTAAAGCTGATATTCAAGATTACCAATATAGTTAGAGGATACTAAAATGAGTGAAAATGAAAGATCAGAAGAAAAAGAAGAAAGAAAAATGAGTGATGAAGAAAAACTCGCGCAAAAAGTAGATTTTAATTCCATATTTGATCTTACACTTTCTGCTGATGAATATACTGAAAAATTAAATGATCTATTAGATACCAGTGGACTTGGAATTGTAGAAAAGCGAAAGTTATTTAGACAAAAGGTCCAAGAATTTAAGGATGAAAAACGTAAGCCACATCACGATATAGAAGATGATAAAAGATATTATTAGATTAGAGTTCTTCAAACACTTTTGCTAAATTTTTTCGAATTATGGGGTTTGATTCCTTATCTATATGTTTCCTGAGCTTTTTATGTACTGTAGAGTTTTTTATGTATTTATTAATTAATAAATTAATTACTGCATTCCGAACAGAATCGTCAGGATCTTCAAGTAAGAGAAGTAAATATGGAAGATATCTTAGATCCTTGTTATGTCCTATTTGTGCTATTGCTTTTGCGCGAATAGTAAAATCAGGATGATATAATTGAATAATTAATGGATTCTCAGATTTTTTTGTTTTTATATACCTTAATAGAGCATTAAATATCTCTTTTTTAAATTTATGCTGCTCATCCATTTCCCTTATTGCAGCTGTAAGTTCAGGCTCTGCTTTTTTACCTAATTTCAATAAACTCTCAAAAGAGAGAAAAAATTCTTCAGATAAATTTAATTTTAAATTATTAACTAACTTTTTAATTATTTTATCATCAATTTTCGAAATTTCTACATATTGCCAATTCTCTTCATCCACGTTTATATTATCCCCTAAATAATCCACTTAATCATCTAAAAATTTTTAATTTTCCTTTTAAAAATTAAATTGTTATCCTTCTTTAATTATTTTATTATTAAAATGAAAATAATAAAGTAAATCCCAATAAATCTTTTCTGATATTAATGACAAACTAGAAAATAAATTAGTGGTTAATAATTAATGACCTTTCGACAAAAATATTTAGAGTTAATTTTGTACTTATCCTTTAATAGATATTTAAAGTGAGTTTAAAAGCAATTCACTCACATTATTATATAAAATATCTTGTTTTTGAACCTTAGAAATTCTGGGTAATGTGGTAATTTTTTCGATTTTAACTGGGAGTGTTGAGGCAGTAGGAGAATCAGAGCCAAATCATACAAGTTTATGACCGACTGCTTTAATAATGTTATAAATTCCGAAAGAAACAAAGAAATAACGAAGATTATATTTTTCCAGAAATTAAAGAAAAGTTTGATTTGATTATTATTGATGAACGTGAGTTTTTAAACAGTAATACAGAGCTTACTACAATTACAAAACAATTAGTTCAGCTATCTTTAAATAAAGATGGATTTATTATTTCTAAAAGCTATGCTGATTTTGTTTGTTTATATACATAACCATTTTAAGTTAGTTCATACCCAAAGGAACTAAAAAATTATAGATTATTATAGATTATTCGATTATGACCTACTGTCCTAATATCTTAAAAAAATTTTTATTTACGAAAAAATTATTCTTTTTATGTTTTATTCCATATATAAAAAGGTTAGATTTAATTGAATGATTCATTCTCGGAAATTGATGATATCTTCCATTCAAAGTCTCTGGCAATTTATGGTGTGAGTAGGAAAGGTGGTTTGGGAAATATTTTATTACAGGGATTTATTGATCAAGAATTTCCTAAAATGTTTATAGTTAATCCTAGAATAACTGAATCTAATGTTAAAATAATGGGAATACCTGTTTTCTCAGATTTGAAATCCATTGGAGAGCCTGTAGATCTGGTTATATGTTCCACTCATCCTAAATTCGTTCGAGATATCATTGTTGAATGTGGTGAAAACGGAGTGAAAGCAGTAATAATTTTTTCAGCTGGATTTGGTGAAAAAGGGGAAGAAGGTAAAAATGCTGAAAAAGAATTAGTAAAAATTGCTCGAAAATATAAAATGAGATTAATTGGACCAAATTGCATGGGATTGTATTGTCCCAGTTCAAAACTTTCGTTCTTTCCCGCCTTACCGACAGAATCGGGTTCGTTAGGATTGGTTAGCCAAAGTGGTTCAATAGCTAATCTTATGGGTTTTTTAGCTATGTTGAAAGGAATATATTTTTCAAAAGCCATAAGTTTTGGCAATGGTATTGATTTGAGTTTCAATGACTTTTTAGAATATCTCGGAGATGACCCTACCACTAAGATTATAGCCTGTTACATGGAAGGCGTTAATGATGGAAGAAGATTCATTGATTTAGTAAAAAAAATAGAAAAACCTATAATCGTTTGGAAGGCTGGGGCCACGCCTGCAGGATCAAAAGCAGCTCACTCGCACACAGGGTCCATATGTGGAAATAATAAGCTATGGAATAATGTATTTGACCAATATGGGGTGATCAGGGTCTATAATTTGGAAGAAATGATTAGTATGATCCAAGCGTTCATCAACCCTATTCCAGTAAGAAATTGTCGAGTTGCGATTCTTTCAGGACCGGGAGGACCTGCCGTATCTTCAGCCGATGCATGTGAGATGAATAATCTAAAGTTGGCAGAATTGACCAATGAAACAAAATTGAAACTCCAAGAACTAGTCCCTGAATTCGGGTCAAGCATTTCAAACCCTATAGATTTGAGCCTTCAAGTACAATTTGATCCAATGTTGGAAAAAAACGCATATGAAATAGTTGGAATGGATCCTAACGTTGATATGATGCTTATTTGGTTGTCGATGTTAAATCCTCGATACAAGGACTTAATTAAGTTACAAGAAAAAGTTTATAAACCAATTGCTCTCGTATCTGGCATAGATGTGAATGTTTCGCGAGATTCTTTCGGCGATAATATGAAGCGATTCATACAAATAAGAGCAAAAAAAGTTCCTAAAATAATACAGAATATGAATCAGAAAGGGATTTCAATACATCCGAATGAGCATCTAGCAGCTAAGGCATTATATAATATTTATCAGTTTTATAATAAATCTAAGTTTGATAATATTTAAGTTAATCTTACTAGTTTAATTGCCTTATGAGGACAGAAGGAAATACATTCACCGCATCCAGTACATTTTGATTTATCTATTTCAAGTAGATGTGAAAAAAGTCCAATAAGATTATGAGGTATTGCTTCCATTGGACATTTATCAATACATCTTCCACATCCTAAACAGGCTTTAATATTTAATATTGCTACGTGGGAATCAGGGATTATTTTTGTCATCTTTTAAATTAGGGTATTAGATCTTTTATTTAATAAAATTTGACTTAAGTCTGTTTTCTTCGAAATTCAGCATATTCGCACAATTTCTTGATACAGGATATAGGTCTATCCCATAATCTAAAAAGGAAAGCTCCATTTTCTCTTAACTTTTTAGACCAAAAGCTGTTAAAATTTTGAGGGCTAATGTGAAAAATCGGAACGGAGTATTTATAGGAGTTTTCGATTGTTGGTTGGATTAACATTTTGTTTAACTCAGCACTTTTTTCAAAATTTTGTTTTTTAAATTCAGCGTGGGAGGCAATATGCTCATTTTTAAGGTAATGATCCATAACATCCTGAAAACCTACTACCCCATATTGGACTAAAACGTCCACTTCACCTGATTTCATTAAGAGCTCCGGTAATGTTATATAGAAATAGGGAAGGTTCATGTCAAACGCTACATCGACCGGATTCTTAAAACTAGCAATAGGGGGTAACATACTCTTTAATTTTTCTTGTAATGCGTCTGAAAATTCGGGTACGACTAAACCATTTTTTTCCGCATTATTTGCAAGCATCGCTCCAGGACCTCCGGAATTTGTTATGATTCCTAATCTATTTCCTTTTGGTAGTATACCTCTTACTAATACTTGAGTTATATCTAAGAACTCTTGAACCTTATCTGTCTGTATGATTCCAGATTCTTTAAAAACTGCCTCATACATTTTAGCATTACCACCAATTGAGCCTGTATGACTTGTTAAGGCCCTATTTCCAGCTTCTGAGCCCCCACCGTATATGGCAACAATGGGTTTTTTAGGTGTAATTTCTTTAGCTAATTCTAAAAATTTTTTGCCCTGTTTGACTTCTTCAATATATAATCCAATCACTTCAGTTTGATCATCATCTTTATAATATTCTAAGCTATCGACTATATCAATATTTGCTTCATTACCAACCGAGATTGATTTTCCTAAACCTAAATCTAAATTTTCTGGATCAAAATATATATGACTAGAGAGGGTTCCGCTTTGAGAGACTATTGAAAATTTATTACGCTTTATTTTTTCCCATATGGATATGTTAAAAGCTTTACTATCATTTTCAGGATCCACCCAATTATTAAACACACCTAAACAATTAGGACCAATAAATCGAATCCCATATTTATCCGCAATTTCGCAAATTTCCTCTGTAAGTGTATTGTTACGATCTCCTATTTGTTCTCTAAATCCTCCAGAAATAAGAATAATTCTCTTGACCCCTTTTTCACCACATTCTCTAAAGATTTCAGGGACGATTCTAGGTGGTAAAACGATAACCACAAGATCTGGAGTCTCCGGAACATCTGTAATATTTTTATAAGCTTTAAAACCCATTACTGAATCGAGTTTTAAATGGATTGGATAAACTTTTCCATCGTATCTCGAGATTATCATATTCATTAGTTGAATACAAGCTAAGGATGCCCCAGAATTATTGGCACCGTAGATTGCCACACTTTTCGGATTTAATATCTCGTGAATAAAATGAGTACTCATATTTTGTTGATAAATATTTCATCATTTTAAAATCTAAATAGTGAAAAATAAAATAAGAATTTTGGAAAAAAAAACTACTTTTTTTGCTATGTATTATCTCCGTATTTTTCCTTCCATATAGGGTCTCCTTCTTGTAAAACTCTCCTCTGTACTTTACCAATTATCGACTTAGGAATTTCAGGAATAATTTCAATTTGCTTAGGAACTTTATAATGCGTAATATTCTCCTTACACCAAGAAATTAATTCCGTATCAGTAACTTTTGAATCTTCTTTTAATTGAACCCACGCCTTTACCATTTCACCGGTCTCAGGATCAGGTATCCCCGCAACTGCCACTTCCACTACATCAGGATTATCACCGATTAACTCTTCTACTTCTTTAGGAAAAACTGAATATCCTTTCATTTTTATCATTTGTTTTTTCCGATCACGAATGGTTATCTGACCAGTTTTGTCCATAAATCCAATGTCGCCTGTTCTGCACCATATTCTACCATTCCATTCTTTCAAAGTATCCGCAGTGCCTTCGGGATTATTTAAAAATCCCTTCATAACTTGAGGTCCACATACACAAATCTCACCTGTGTGTTCTATTCCAAAATTATCCCTTTCTTTTGTTCCATCACATGTTGGACCTTTTTTAAAATTATCAGGATCAAAAATAGCCCAATCCGTTCCAGGATATGGTAATCCAATTTTTCCGGGTTCATCTTTTCCATTGAATGGTCCTGTACTTACAACAGTGGTACATTCTGTAAGGCCATATGCTTCAACAAGCCTACCACCACTGACTGCTTCGAATTTATCCTTCACGGGTCTATGTAGGGCACCCGCTCCACTTACGCATAACCTAAACATATTTTTAAGCCTGGGTTCCGGATTTTGCTCTAAATATCGTGTTAGCCCGATAAATAGATTTTCTACGCCTGGTAGAATGACACCTCCTTTCGGACCAACTTCTAAAATAGTATCTACCACTTCTTTAATAGAAGCGGGAGGTCTTGGAAATAGAATATTATAATCTCCTCCTTCTATTACTACATTTTGGACAATTGTATGGCCAAATGCATGGAAAATGGGAAGGATACCTATGCACGCCATCGGATGCGTAGCATCAGGCATGAATGACACTGTCTGCTTAGCATTGGATATACAATTATAATGGGTAATTACTGCTGGCTTAGGTACACCTGTCGTACCACCCGTCATCAAATATACCGCCGTATCATTAACTGGGTCGATATTAACTTTTGGAATATCAATATCACCGCGCTTAGAGCAAATATCCAAAAATTTCAACGCCCCGGGAACATCCCCACTTGGAATAGTTCCATCCTTTAATAATTTTTCCTTGATGGGCGGGGGAATTGCTGCTAAATCAGCAACATTAGTTGATATGATAAAATCAAAAGTATATTCGTTTGAAATGGGCTTTATTAGGCCATACATCGCATCCATACAAATGAGAGCTCTGGCTCTTACTTGTTTAAGTACATTTAAAATTTCTCTGGGTTTATAGGTTGGATTCAAGGGAGTGGCAATCGCACCTAATTTCACTATTGCGAAATATGAGATTGTAAATTGAAAACTATTAGGGAGTAAAATTGCCACAATATCGCCTTTTTTTATACCTTGTTTTGCGAGGGATGTGGCAAGAGAGTCTGTATACTTTCTAAGATCTCCATATTTCATAAATGTTTTTAGAAACCATATCGCTTTATTTTTGGCGAATTCATCTGTTTTCTGATCGAACCAGTCCCCTAAACTAATTACGGGAAAGTCTGGATGTTTAGGGACTCCTTCCTGCCATAATCCTGAATTAAACCAAAGCTTATTATCATCAACGATCCATTTAGGAACCGCCATAACGTTTTAAACCTCTCATAAGTCTATTTTGAATTTCTTGATTGTATATATTTTTAAAATTTCTGTTAATAAATGTTTTGTAAATTTTAAATATCTATAAATAATAAAAGAGAAATAAAAAGAAGAGGTAATAATGAAAATGAAAACTAAAGTTGATAATCTTAACTTTTCAACTTAAATTTAGTAGTTAATAATGGGAAATTGTTAAAATTTTTAAATTAATAATTAAATTATAAGGTTTGAAAGAAATTTATTTTATAAAATAATTATTAAATAACATAGGGATGTAATCTTGACTCTATTTGATCAATTAAACAAGAAGGAGCTAAAGGATCTTCTTGTTAAATGTTGGATGACACATGATGGTATGTGGTTTCTAAATGCATATTTTTCTCTTGGGATCAAGACAGCCAATAAGCTCAACAAATCTGCGATAAAATCTCTTGCGCAAATAGAA
>JAHQWS010000113.1 GCA_029856295.1 Promethearchaeia archaeon | reverse complement strand
GTCTTTTTACAAGGATCTCCCAGTAAATCTTTACCCTGACGGCATATGCATTTTGCTACTGCTATAGAGCCCTTACAATTCTCAATAATATGCCTTAAGTCATCGTAAGAAGCTACATTTTGTTCGTGAGGAATACTCTTCCCAATTGGGATAGTCCTTAATTGAGGAATTCCCGTTTTATTGAATTCTTTTTCAAAAAAGGTTTCTTCGAAATATTGTTTTATATCTTCAATGAACTCTTTAGTTAGCCGTCCTAACTGATATTCAAACATTCCAATCA
Organism: Promethearchaeia archaeon; assembly: GCA_029856295.1. GTDB lineage: Archaea > Asgardarchaeota > Lokiarchaeia > Sigyniarchaeales > SOKP01 > LW40-45. The sequence continues at coordinate 7,088 of JAHQWS010000113.1, read as the reverse complement.
CTAACACAGCATTCGCATAATATTTTACTTCTTCTCCGTTCTCACTTACGCTTTTTCCGTAATTTAAAAGCCCTTTTTCATACATAACGTTGAGCTTCTTTTCAAGATCTTCAATAGATATGCCAGTTTTTTTAACCTTTCGATAAATTTTCTTTAAAGGATCTGGCATAAAATTTAATTTTACAGCAATTTCTGCCTCTTCGGGAGTGAAAGATGTTTCAATACCTTTAATTCCACACCTGATTCGGTCGCAGGGAATCCAACAGGCATACCATCGAGATGTTTTTGTAGCTCTCTATATATTTCTAAATCTTTTTCAGACATTTTATATCTACTATATCATAATTAATATTTTCGTTTAAAATCAAAATTCGTTTAAGTATTAAAGGATAATTCTTTTTTTAATCCAAATACAAGATTCAATGCTTTTCTTCCGTTTAATGTAATTAAATATTTCTTATTTTCTTGGATAACATATACTGCCTCTTTCAATTTTTCAATATGGAATAATAAATGACCTGCTTTAATTCCAGTTGCCTCTTCTAATTGAGAATAATATTTTCCTCCCTTACTTAAATTTTTCAAAATCTTTAATCTTATTACATTAGAAAGCGGTGTTAATATATTATTTAGTTGTTCTTCATTCGCTTCTTCAAAATCAGGTTCTTGTTCTAATAAAGTTAGCTCCTCGAAATATCTTGAAGATAACTCTTTTGAATCTATAATAAAATCTTTTAGCAATCTAAACGTATTAATACCGTTTCTTAAACACTCTGTATCAGGACAAGCCTTTGAAGTTGGATCTGATTCTGAGAATTTAAGGTATTTATCAATCTTAATAATGGCAGCTGTTTCCCCTTTTTCTAAAAAAATTCTTAATACTCTAAAAACCCCTTTTTCTATTAAAGTAGTACAGTAATCCGATATTTTACAATCTTTAGGTCTATTATCCAAGAAAGTAACCAAATTTTCATCAGCAATTTTTGTAATACGAGAAAAATAATTTTCTTGAATTCGACTTTTTTTTATTAAATCGAGTTCATTTTTCACATTAAATAGCATATCCTGCAAAAAAATGATTTTATTGTCTAAATCGTTCAATTGTTTACTAATTTTTAGAAGAGTATCCTTAGAATTATCCATAAGCTATACTAAACTATAGTTGTTGAGAAACTATATTTTATTATAGTAAAAAAGTAACTCTTATATAAAAACATTTCTAATATTATTATATCAAATTAAAAGGAGGAAAAAAAATGAGTCAAGTTAAAAAAGAGCTTTTAGCTCCTTGTGGGCTTTATTGTGGCGTTTGTTCCATATATATGGCGCATAGGGATAATAATACAAAATTTAAAGAAGTTCTTCTCCCTGTTTATAAAGCATTTGCTAAATCAATTGACGATATCTCTTGTACTGGATGTTTATCGGATGGAATAGTTTTCCCTGTATGTCGATCTTGTCCAATTAAAAAATGTGCAACTGGTAAGGGAATTGAAGGGTGTCACCTTTGTGATGAATGGCCCTGTAAATATTTTAACAATTTTCCAGTTCCAGTTGCTAAAAAAGTAATGTTTCGAACGATTCCTACATGGAAAGAACTTGGAACTGAAAAATTTGTTGAAGCGGAAGAAAAGAGGTATCATTGTCCGGAATGTGGAAATCCCTTGTTCCGGGGTGCGAAGAAATGTAATAAATGCAAAACTTCTGTAGATCTGGATTAAAATTCATTAAATTTTTTATTTTTAATATCTATCTTTAGAGATTTCATAAATAGTTCTACTTTTAAATTCATTATCATCCAAAATCTTAATAAATTCACTTTTAAGACAAGTTTTTAATGTCAACTTTTCTTTCAAATCTTGGAGATTCATTGAATTAATAACGGTTGTTTTTATTTCCTTGAAGCTATCAAGATATAATATATAAAATTTCTTGATCTTGTCATTTGAAAGGATTAAATTTGTAAATTCTTTTATATCATCTATATCATCTTCCAGAATAAGGTAATGATGGCCTTGATAAAGAATTCCATCATTTTTTCCTTTTATTTCTTCAAACATCTCATAGATTGGACAGCATAATTTGCATTCTGCGTATATAGGCATATTATCTCTATACGTTAATTTAAGAAAAAAATGATATGGATTATCACTAACTTTATTATGTCTCTCTTGAATGGGTTTACGAATGTCTTTTCTATCTTTTTCGTTCCAAATGCCTTGAGCAAATATTAGGACGCAGAAGTGTTCATAGATACCGATTTTTGATTTTTTCATTTTTTCTAAGGTTCTTAACTTTTTTTTACTTAAATATTTGCATTCTCTTATTTTGTAGGTCTTTGGGAATATCTATTATATTTTTGTTTAAAGTCACATTTAAAATTTTGAGAGATGAGAGAGAACTTATGGTTTCAGGTAGTGCCTCAAGTTTATTACCTCGCAAATTAAGTTCTTCCAAGGATGAAAGAGAGCTAATCCATTCAGGAAGTTCCGTAATGTCATTCCAGCTCAAATCGAGGGTTTTAAGGGATGATAATTTCATAAGTGATTCTGGCAATGAGGTTAGTTGATTATTAGGGAGTTTTAATATCTCTAAAGAATTTAGTGATCCTATTGAATCTGGTAATTTTTTGATATCGTTATCATATAGATTTAATTCTTTTAATGGCGGTAAAAAATCAATCCATTCTTGAAAATTAGACAAAGATTTATTTCCCCCCAATCCTAATTTTTTTAAGGAATGTAGATTTTCAATCCATTCCGGGAAAGATTTCAGACTATTGAGCCCTAATTTTAACGTCTTAAGCGAGGAAAGATCTTTTAATGCCGAGGGAAATATATTAAATTGGTTCCCGTGTAAATTTAAAACCTCGAGAAAAGTTAATTTGTTAATTGTAGTGGGAAGTGTTGATAATTTGTTATGTTTTAAATCTAAAGTTTTTAGACTAGTTAGTGAATCGATTGTACTGGGAATCTCCCTTAAGTTATTATATCTTAAATTTAGCCACTCTAGGGATTTAAGAGTGCGAATTCCTTCGGGTAGTGTATTTATATTATTATGGCTTAAGTCTAAATAGACAAGAGAATTTAAAGAAAAGATAGAGTTCGGAAATCTGCCTATATGATTACTTCTTAATTCTAATTTGCTAATTTTATTAAAATATCCAAGGAATGAAGGAAGATATTTCAAGACTTTCCATCCAAAATATTTTTCACTGGCAAATGAGAGATTTAATTCGGTTATTAAGCCATTTTCTACTTGGTAGTTAATCTCCTTTAATGCGTCTTTAAAATGTTGAATCACAATGTAGTTATTGATAATGTGCGCCAGATTTTTGGCGTCAAAACTATGAATTTCTTTGGTTTTAAAAAAAGGTGAAAGACTTTTATTAAATTGATAATTTTCAAATTTTTTTATTTTTTCAATTAATATTGATTTAGCACGATCATTGTTAATTTCACTTATATATGAGATGATATCCAATATAAATTGCCATGATCTTTCGTGCTCTAAAGCCCACTTTAAAGGTGACAAAGCTTTCTCTTGGAATAAAATCTTTAAAGTAATAGCTGCCAAGGTTCTTATTTCTTCGTAAAAATCAGAAATCAACAAATTTTCCAAGATAGAAAAAACCTTATCGCTCTTATTTCCAATTTTTTGCAGAGTTTTAATACTATCTATCCGGGTTCCAACCATATCGGCGTTTTCTATTAAATAAATTAATAGATCTGCTGCTGAATCCTTATCTATTTCTCCCTTATTCAAAGCTTCATAGATCCTTCTAGGGGTTTTAAAAGCCATATTCTTCTAATTTACCAATCTCGAATAAAATTAATAATATTATAAGATATTAAATTCTTTCAATCAATAAATTGCTTATATTAAATGCGTATTATTAAAAATTTAAGTATTCAAAACTAAGTTTTTTTGTGAATGATACCCAGCAAAAATTAGTAGAAATAAAAAAATAGTGATTTATTTTAAGCCCGCAACATCGATAATAGCATTAGCTATGGCTTCCGGTTCAATTTCCTCTATAAAATGGCCTGCTTTTTCAAATTCTTTAACATGTCCCTCAAGTTGAGGAAGATTTTCGATCCATTGTTGTATCACTTCGTCCTTTGCCGATGGATCCCATTTTCCTAAAACAGCGCGAGCGCCAATGTTTTGTCCGTCAGGACCCCAATATTTACTAATGTTGTCCTGGATAAAGCGATAAAATGGGGTTGTATCCCGTTCGCCAAGTTCAGGTTCCTTATATACATTCCCATGACCCCATACCGGCGTTTGAAGAACCAAGCGTTTTGAACTCATCACATTTTTTTCAGACGAGAATTGCTCTCTGAAAAATTTTTGAGCTATAGTTTCATTTTCCACGATGGCACCATCACCTTCTCTTGCCAGAGTGAGCATGTTAGGTAAATTTTCGACTAATTCTTGCGGATCATCGGGATTATAGAATATCGCAAAAGAAGCAAATGCGCCCCAAAAATTGTTGGGGATGACTTTTGGAAATTTAGCCCATGGAAATCCTTTTATTGGATAATTTTTATCGTATCTTAGACCCGTCTTAGGCATCGGAAAAACTGTACTATTTAATATGATAAGATTTCTTACACGATCAGGGACTTTTAAAAATGCTCCAATTCCGATTGGACCCCCCCAATCATGGATTATTATGGTTACATTTCGCAAATCCAAATGATTTATAAGCTGTAATAGGTTATCGGCATGATCTTGGCAGACCATTTCATATGATGCTTGATCAGAGAGACCAAATCCAATGTGATCCATTGCGACGAGTCTAAAAGGTTTTTTGGCAGTTTTTATTAAGTATTTAATAACCTCTCTATAAGTATAAGAAGATTCGGGATTGCCGTGAACAAAAACAATAGTACTTTCCGGCTCTCCTGTCCCCTGATTGCTATCTCTATAAAACATTTTTTTTCCGGCATCCATACCTTCTGCTAATTCATACCAGAATCCACGTCCTTGGGGATAATAATCGGGTGGAACACTACTAACCGGGCTATTACTTTGGATGGAATTTAGATTTGATTTTTCACTCATGTATAACACGAAATATACATCTTATTCTTTAGAGAATATTAGAATCCTCCATAGCTTCGCTTTTCCATATAATCCAACATTAAATCGTCTAAATCGCTTCTATCAGATTTTTTTCTAACCATTCTTCTCAGGAATCTGCTCATGAGGTTGAATTTAAAATTATTCATCTTCATTTCTCTGCGTATTTTTTTTGGAATTTTGTTGGGGTATTCGGTTATATAGGGAATATCATCATCATCTTTAATGGATTTATCTTTATTGTAAAGGTAGCACTTAGCGGGTTCTTCCCTAGGCTTTCTGTTCCACGGATCAAACATGTGTTTCATCTTGAATTTCAATGCGCGCTTTTCGATACCCTTACTGAGTAATTCCATCGTTGGCGTTGGCTCTCCGAGAAGGTCTCTGAATCTTTCATCTGCTTTAAAAACTCTTCTCCTCACTACACCATTTGGAGCGAATCGTTCCATTGCGCTTAACATAAGCCATGTACTTACACTCGCACGTTTGAATAATTCTGATCTGTGTTTCCTCATCAAGGGATTATCAGAATTCATGCTGAATTCATAACCGTTGAGTGAAACCTCAAATCTACGCAGCATGGAAGGTCCCCAGGTTTTATAAAGCAAATCATATCCATATTCAGTCAGATTCAATGTTTCATGGGTTTCCATAGAAATATTTTTCTGTGCACCGCTCCAGAAATGGACATCTTCCCATGGTACGTTCATTACACGTCCTTGATCTTTGAGTTTACGCCATAATTCAGTTCCAGGGAAGGGAGATAAGCGGGTTAATTGTTCATAAGTAGGTTTACATGCTACAAAATAGTTCAGATCCTCGTACATATTCGTATGGTTATGATAATCCCAACCACATATCCAGGCACCAAGTGTACGTATGCCCATTGAATGGAGCTTATAAAACACTTCTCGTGCATCGGCCTCTTTGACTTTTCTATAACCGTGTTCACCGGCAAATTTGGATTCCACACCTACGAAAACAGCACCCATTCCAGTTTCGGGAATTGCATCCCAACCATAATTACTCGCAAAATGCCAGATAAAATCCACAGACCCAAAACCCGTCCAGTCGACGTTTTCAATAAGATCTGTATTTTTTTGCCATCTTTCCTTAGTTCTGACCAGCCATCGGGGGTGTCGGAAATGATCTTCTTCTATTACAAAAACTGATGATAATCTATCAAAGTGCTTGCGATACAGTTCAACGTGGTCAACAAAATCATCTGGTGAAAGCAATTCAATCCGTTTATGATGGTACATTTCGGTGGTAGAGCAAAAATCGCAGCCACCAGGACATCCCAATCCAGTAACCAAAAATCCTATACCTCCTCTCGGGTATTTGTTAATAAATGCCGGAGCACCTCCGCATTTGGGCATTAATTTTTGTGTGATAGGTCTATTAGTGTCCTCACCTAAAAATTCACGCATAAATTGTACTCCTTCACCTAATACCACATGGTCCACATATTTTTTTTTAGTTTCTTCATCATATTGAGCGTTAAAAGCTTGTGCCCCATAACTCCCTAAGAGAATTTTTGTTTCCGGAGATTTTTCCCGGATATATTTGCACATTTTCATGACCATATCAAGATGCACTGGAAATGAACTAATACCGATTACGGCATAGCCTTTATCAACTTCTTCAGTGAAGTTATTCCAGCGTGGATATTCAAGTAAAGTCGAAGGAATATCAATATTTTGCGCTAAGATGTGATTGGCATAACAATGAGTATGGGAAACAATCGTGAAGATATCATCGAGATGAGTGAAACGTTGTCCGGTAGCATCAGTAAGAGAATCATTAGCAGGCAAAGAAGGGTAAGGATAGCAGGGTGTTGTAAATAAAATTCTATCTGTTATCATAATTTAAGCCTCTTATCTTTGATCGTTTTTATTAATTTTATCCAATTTTTATGTTTGTTTTTAACAATTTTATTATATTGTTATTATTAATCACTTGAATATTTAAATGTTAGTTATCGCACAGCGATAATAAAC